>DATIWA010000370.1:0-9458 GCA_035465515.1 Candidatus Limnocylindrales bacterium
ATATTTCGCCACCTTCGAGTTTTTCGTCTCAAAACTTGGAAGGCGTCAACGCGGGGCAGGTTGCAAGCAATCGAGAGCTGCGTTTCGAGGACCGAATCGCGTGTTTCAAAGCCCATTGTGGGAAATTGTCCCAGGCCATTCCATGAGGGGGGAGAACCCGTCTTTGTGTGCAGGCGATATGATATTAGCCGTGGTTGTGAATTCTTCCGCGGTGAATGTAATGCGTTCGTCGTTGATAGCGGCAGCGCCTCGATCGTGTACGGCGTGAGGAAATCGATCGCGGGAATCAATGCTGATGGAGCCCGGGCTCCGCGGCAGCGGAATCAGGAATTAACAAAGGGAATTGGCGGCCCAAATCAATGATGAAAATTGCGATTCAGGGAGAGCGTGGAGCTTTCAGCCATCAGGCGGCGCTGAGACTTCTGCCGGGGGCCTCGATTTTGGCGTGCGGCCGGTCTGCTGAGGTATTTAATGCGATCGATTCAGGCCGGGCGGGCGCGGCGGTGATTCCGGTGGAGAACACGCTTGCCGGGCCCGTCGGTGAACACCTTGACCTCCTGCTGGAGCGGGACGTGTTCATCTCCCGTGAGCTTCTGCTGCGCATCGAGCACAATCTGATTGCCGCCCCGGGAGTAAAACTGAAGGACATTCGCAGGGTTCTGTCGCATCCGGTAGCTCTGGATCAGTGCCGTGATTTTTTTCGTCGTCACAAGAGCATCGCTGCAGTCCCGTTTTATGACACGGCGGGCAGCGTGAAACAGGTGGTCGGCAACAATCTTCCTGACGCTGCCGCGATTGCGGGTGTTCAGGCGGCCAAAGAGTACGGGGGAAAGATCCTGATGGGCGGTTTGGAAGATGATCACAGGAACGTTACCCGTTTTTTCCTCATCCAAAAAAAGAGGAAGATTGCCGCCCGAGCTGACAAGACCTCGCTTGCCTTTTCCCTCAAGAATGAGGCAGGCGCCCTGTTCAAAGCGTTGAGCGTATTTGCCCTGCGCGACCTGGATTTGAGCAAAATTGAATCGCGTCCGGTGCGGGGAAAGCCATGGGAATACCGGTTTTTTGTGGATGTTTTGGCCGGCGACATCGAACCCATGCGGCTGGCTTTGCGGCATCTGGAGGAAATTGCCGGGTTTGTGAAGGTTTTGGGGGTATATCCGGCCGCCAAAGCCTAGTTTTAGGATGGGGGAGCATGCGGCCCGCGGAGCGCGGGTAACTATCGGCAGACCCTAATGCCAAGCGGTAATTTGCGGGCGTGGACGGCTTGGGGTAGAATCCGCCGAATTGTCGCGAACGGCCCCCCGTGAGATCGGTGAATCTTTCCCGGAGCCAATGGCATCAAAATGTGAGCGTATCATTATCAAGGAACAATAATGGCATCTGAAAATCGTAATAATGTCATAGGGTTAGAGGGTGAACCCACCCCTGCCGAGGAAACGTTAGAGGGCCTGAGAAAAGGCGTCCCCGTGCTTCCGGTGCGCGATACGGTCCTGTTCCCTCATGCTGTTTTGCCGCTCACAGTAGGGCGGGAAAGCTCCATCCAGCTGATTAATTCGCTGGGTGACGAGAAGACGATTCTTGTGGTCGCGCAGCGCGAAGCACGTGTGGATTCGCCGCAGCCCACCGACCTCTACAACATTGGAACGCTGGCGACGGTCCATAAAGTCGTCAAAATGCCGAACCAGAGTCTTTTTGTGTTCACCGAGGGGCTCCAGCGGGGCAAGCTCCAGGATTTTACCCAGCTCACGCCGTTCATGCGGGCCAATGTGGATCTGGTGCCCGATTCCGAGCCGGAGTCCGCGCCTGAGATTGAAGCGCTGCAGCGGAATGTCCTTACCTTGTTCCAGCAGATCGTGGCCGGGTCGCCGACTTTGTCTGATGAACTTCAGACCGTAGCCATCAACATCGAAGAACCGGGCCGGCTGGTGGATTTTGTGGCGTCATCTCTGCCATTCCTGTCCACCAAGGACAAGCAGGAAATTCTCGAGACCTCTGAGGTAAATCGCCGGTTACAGGCCATCAACCACCATCTGGCGAAGGAACTGGAGGTGCAGCAACTGCGCAACAAGATCCAGACTGAAGTGCAGGACCAGGTGCAGCAATCGCAGCGCGAATACTATCTCCGCGAGCAAATGAAGGCCATCCAGAAGGAACTGGGTGAGCAGGACGAAGCGCAGCGCGACGTTGAAGACCTGCGGCAGAAGATTGAAGCGGCGGGCATGCCGGAGGATGTGAAGAAAGAAGCTCTCAAGGAGCTTGCCCGGCTTGGGCGCATGTCCCCCATGGCCGCCGACTATTCGGTCACACGCAACTACATTGAGTGGCTCGCTGTGCTTCCATGGGCCAAATCCAGCGGCGTTCAGGTGGACATCACCAAGGCCCACGAAATCCTGGATGCCGACCATTACGATCTGAAGAAAGTAAAGGACCGCATTCTGGATTACCTTTCCGTGCGGCGTCTCAAGCCGAGCATGAAGGGGCCCATCCTGTGCTTTGTCGGACCTCCCGGCGTAGGCAAGACTTCTCTCGGCCGTTCGATTGCCCGGGCGCTGGAGCGCAAGTTCGTGCGCCTCTCGCTGGGCGGCGTGCACGATGAAGCCGAAATCCGCGGACACCGTCGCACGTACATCGGAGCGTTGCCGGGACAGATCATTCAGGGAATCCGGCGGGCGGAAACCAACGATCCGGTATTCGTCCTCGACGAGGTAGACAAGCTGGGACGCGATTTCCGCGGCGATCCTTCATCGGCGCTGCTGGAAACCCTGGATCCGGAACAGAATTCCACTTTCCGCGATAACTACCTGGACGTGCCTTTTGATCTTTCCAAGGTGCTGTTCATCTGCACGGCGAACATGCTGGATACCATCCCGGAACCGCTGCGCGATCGCATGGAGATCATCGAACTCCAGGGTTATACGGAAGACGACAAGTATCACATTGCCGAACGCTACCTGGTTCCCAAGCAGATCGAAGAGAACGGGCTGACCAGAGAGCAGATCGAAATTCCTGAAGACGCGGTCCGTTTTGTGATCCGGCATTACACGCGTGAGGCCGGCGTACGCAACCTGGAGCGCAACATCGGTACGCTCTGCCGCAAGCAGGCGCGCCGCATTGCCGAAGGGAAGCAGGAAAAGCTGGTGGTCACGCGCGATGTGGTCCAGGAATTCCTGGGCGGGATCAAGATCCGCATCGACACTGAGATCGCCGAGCGCACCAAGCGCGCCGGCGTGGCCGTGGGGCTGGCATGGACGCCCTCCGGAGGCGACATTCTCTTCATCGAGGCCAACAAGATGAAGGGCAAGGGAGGCTTCACCATGACCGGCCAGCTCGGCCAGGTCATGCAGGAATCCATGCAGGCGGCGTTGACCTGGGTGCGGTCCAACGCGGTGCGTCTGGGGATTTCGGAAGACTTCTTCAAGGACCATGACATTCACATCCACGTGCCGGCGGGCGCTATTCCCAAAGACGGGCCCTCGGCGGGCGTGACCATGGCAACCGCGCTGGTGTCTCTGCTGACCGATAAACCGGTCCATCCGCTGACCGGCATGACCGGCGAGATCACCCTGAGCGGCAATGTCCTCCCGATCGGCGGTGTGAAGGAAAAGTTCCTGGCGGCCAAACGCGCGGGCGTGAAAGACGTGATCTTCCCGGCGGAGAACCGCATGAATGTGGAAGAAGACCTTACACCGGAACAGCTTGAAGGAGTGAGCGTGCACTTTGTCAGCACAATCGACGAGGTGCTCTACATCGCCCTGCCGGGCTCCAAACAGGAGGAGCGGCAGGACGCCGAGACCCGTGAGCGCGTGCTGACGAATGTAAGTTAAAAACCAAAAAACCGAAAAGAGCGCCATGCCGGCGCTCGTTTTCTTTTTGCCCGCTGCCTGCGCGCCCGGATGTTGTCTGAAAACGCACCGTAGAAATAGCCTTAACACCGCCTCTTTGGCCAGCAGAAGCTCTGCTGTGACGCATCCAAGGTGGAAACGCATGTCAAAAGCCGGTTCCCGAGGTGACGTCAATGTTTCAGAGCACGGCTCTTGAACGGCAAACCGATGAATGTCCAGGTGGCAGCAGAAGAGGCCTGGGTTTGCCTGTGTTTGCCGCGCTGCTTTGCGTGTGCGGATTCGCGCCGATGCTGTGGTCGCAGGCTGCCCAGACCAGCGTTGAAGCCTATGCCGTGGCGATCAAGCAACCGCGTGTGCTTGACCAGATCAGCGGCCTGGAGCGCTATCTGACAATCGCGGAGAATGGAATATTGAAGGAAGACGCTCTGGAGGTGCTTGTCTGGGACTACATGCGGATGGGCAGCCTGGAGCACATGAGCCAGCGCGCCGGCGACCTGATGAAGCTTGACCCTGGAAATCCCCTGGCCATTGCGGCGCTGGGCTTCCAGGCCGCTGGCCCGGAAAAAAGAAAAAGCAGTGAGTACAGGGCGCACGTTGCTGCAGTGACAGCTGCGCTGGTGGCTTTAGAACGGCTTGGCAAACCCGAGGGCATGCTGGAAGGCGATTTTGCCGCATTGCGCCGGCGTGTGGAGTCAAGGCTGAACGGCATGCTCGGTCTGGCGTACGTGGACCGCAAAGAATATCGGCAAGCCAGAACTCCCCTGCAGCAGGCTGTGGCGGTTGACCCGGGCAATCCACAGTACGCATATGCCCTGGGGCTCTCGTTGCTTTACGGCAGGGAACCCGATCCCCAAAATGCGTTCCTTTATCTCGCTCGCGCTGTGGACCTGACCCAGGGCACGGCTGCGGGACCCTCGATTGCCGAATTTGCCCGCAAGCAGTATCACAAGGCGGGTGGCTCAGATGCGGATTGGAACCGGTTCCTGGCAGTGGCGGTTGTGCCAGGCTACGGCAGGTCCCAGCCCACGGTTTCAGCCGGCACGGCAAAGGCCCCGGCGCCAGGGTTCACCGCCCGGGGTACTCCGGCAGCGGCCTCAGGCGGCCGCCCCGCCGGCCCCGTCCCGGTCCCTTCCAGCGCAAGCCGGGGGAATCCTACCCTGAGTAAAGCTCCAGGTACTGCGCCCCCCGGCGCTGAAACCGGTGCAAAGGCGAGTCCCTCCAACCCGCAGACAACGGTTGCCGCGGCTGGGCCCGAAGCCCCATCGCGGCCCACAGTGCCCAGGCCCGAGAGGAAGCCACAGGTCATTGCCCCCAACCCGCCAGTTTCACTGGGAATTCTGATTGAGACCGCACTCCTGACCGGCAAAAACCGCCCGGCCATCATCGCGGCCCTGCGGGACGTCGTGAGGCACTTACGCCCTGACGATGAGGCTGCAATCCTGGTATTCAGCGACCAGCTTGATTTCGAGCAGGACCTTACCGCCAACGACCAGCTGCTGGAGCAGGCGATGAACGGATTGCGCCCCCGCAGGGGCAGGGCATTGCTGGATGGAATAGCCTTCGCCGCCGGTCACTTAAAGAGGATCGGGAAGAACAGCAATCGCGTCCTGCTGGTGGTTTCCGACGGGCGCAGCATTGATTTCAAGTCGGATGCGGGGCCGCTAAGCTCGCAGGTCAGCGGCGTCAGGATTGACTGCATCGGATTGAATGCGGACGGCGCGGACCAGAGAAACCTTCTCGAGCGGCTGGCCTACTATTCGGGTGGCCGCGCTTCGTTTGCCCGCGGTCCGGAGGAGTTCAGGACGGTCGCTTTGCAGATGACGCAACACCTGGGACTCCCGTGAATCATCCACCGACAAAAAAAGTCCGGAGCGGCTGCGTACCACCCCGGATGAATCGTAAACTATGCTCGCAGCTTGGCGGCTGCTTACTTTCTTAGACGCAAGCGCTTAGCTTAAAGTTACCAAAAACCCGCCCGTGAACAGAAAAATACGTTCTAGTACAGGGGTAACTTTCCGGTATCCTTATCGAAATGCGCATTCGTGTGCTTTTATTCGGACAACTAAAGGACATTGTCGGACAGCGCGAGGAACTGGTTGAGCTGCAAGAGGGAGCCCAGGTGTCAGCGGTCATTGACCATTATGCCCGTAAATTTTCCCATTTTAGGAATATGGCGGGATCGATTGCATGCTCGGTCAACCAGGAATACGCAACGGCTTCGGCGGAACTGCATGAAGGCGACGAGATTGGCTTGTTGCCTCCCGTCAGCGGCGGCAGCGGCAGGGCTGGAGGCGAAGTAGAGGAGCTGCGTTCGGAGCATTGCGCGATCATTCGTGAGCCGATAGACACCGTAGGGCTGCGTAGAGCTATGGCTGACCCGGGAGATGGCGCCCTGATCGTTTTTGAAGGGGTAGTGCGCAATAACACCCGGGGAAGACGCGCTTTATACCTGGATTATGAAGGCTATGAAGCAATGGCCATCAATGAGATGGAGAAGTTGGCTCAAGCAGCGCTTGAACAATTCAAGGTGCGCGACGTGGCGCTTGTGCATCGCCTGGGCCGGCTGGAAATCAGCGAAACCAGCGTGCTGATCGCCGTAGCGTCGGCCCATCGTGGCGCGGCCTTTGATGCCTGCCGCTGGTTGATTGATACGTTGAAGAAGACGGTCCCCATCTGGAAGAAGGAATATTTTGAAGATGGGGCGGTCTGGGCGGATGGCGAGCCTTTTCCGGAAGAAATTCGTCCCGGTAAATAACCTTTCCAGCCGATTTGCATCTAAGCAGGGCAGAATTCCCGAAAGTCATAAGACTATGAAACGGACTCGAGCTGTTCCCGGGCAGTTCAGCTTTTTGGTGTGCGTTCTCTTGTTCTGGTGCGCATTGGCGGCGGCCCAGCATCCGCAGCCTTCGAACGCCGGAACCAGTCAGACGCAGGAACCAACCTTTCGCGTCAACGTCCGTCTGGTGAACGTCTTTACTACTGTCACCGACTCGCACGGCGCGCCGGTGGCAAACCTCACCAGGGACGATTTTCGCGTGCTGGAGGATGGAGTGCCGCAGAAGATCAGCGTCTTTGACCGCGAGTCCGAACTTCCCCTCAGCATTGCCCTGGAGGTTGATACCAGTCCCAGCACCGAGCGCGACTTCAAGCTGGAGGTCATCTCGGCCAAAAAATTTGTCCGCTCCATTCTCCGCCCGGTGGACCAGCTTTCCGTCTTTCAGGTCACGGAATATGTCGAGCAATTAGCGCCGTTTACTTCCAGCATGAAAACGATTGAACGCGGCATTGATGCCCTGAAGGTCGGTCCCGGCACATCCATCTACGACGCGATTTTTCTGGGCTCAGAAGCCTTGATCGACCGACACGGGAGAAAAGTGCTGGTCCTGATCACCGACGGCGGCGATACAACCAGCAAATCCGACTATAGCGCCGCGCTGCGCCGCGCCCAGCAGGCGGAAGCCATTGTTTACAGCATCATCGTGGTGCCTGTGGAGGCCGATGCGGGCCGCAACCTGGGTGGCGAGCATGCGCTGATTCAGATTTCACGAGATACCGGCGGAAAATATTATTACGCCAGGGACATTGGCCAGCTTGATGAGGCATTTCACCAGATCAGTGAAGAGCTGCGCACGCAATATCTGATTGCCTATTATCCCTCGCGCCAGTTGTCGGATTCCCCATTCCGCCGCATTAAAGTGGACGTCTCCAGGAAAGACAGTGACGGGCAGCCTTATCAGGTGCGGCATCGCGCCGGCTATTACACCTCGCCCGCGCGTTGAGCGGGCATTTTCGCTCCACACCGGAAGTTCGTGTACGCTGGTGCGCGGCGCAAAACAGTTGGTCCTAAAACTCTTGTTTCAGGCTAAAATGGGCGCATGGCTTTCCGCTCTGGTGCACCCGCATTTGCAGGCAAGAAACCGACCAAGACCCCGCCCCCCGATGACACCGGTATGGAGCCCTCGTATCTCAAAGCGATGGGTGAAAAACAGACCCCGGTGATGGTAAAGCTGCTTTCCGGAGAGACGTTTCGTGGCTGGATCGAGTATTACGATGTGGCCATGATTCGCCTTACCCGCGAGGGCGCCCCCAACCTTTTCATCTACAAGCACGAGATCATGTACATCGCGGAAGATACCGGGCGTCGCGCGCGTTAATGGCGCAGGATTTTCTGACCCCCATGCAGCAGCTGGCGCGCGAAGCCGGCGCCCTGCTGATGTCCTACTTCGGCAAGGTCTCCATTGAATACAAAGGCGAGGCCGACCTGGTCACGCAGGCCGACCGCGCATCGGAAAAGCTGATTGCGGAGCGCATCCGCAGGCAGTGGCCGGACCACGACCTGATCGGCGAAGAGGGTAGCCGCAACGAGACAGGCAGCGACTATCGCTGGTACGTGGACCCGCTGGACGGCACGACCAACTTCGCCCATGGCTATCCCGTGTTCTGCGTCTCACTCGGCCTGGACTACAAAGGTGAGCGCCTTGCCGGCGTGATCTACGATCCCACCCGCAATGAAATGTTTGCCGCGGGGAAGGGAAAGGGAGCCACGTTGAACGGGGCTTCGATTCACGTCTCCATGACCAGCCGTTTGGCGGAGAGCCTGGTGGCCACCGGTTTTCCGAGCCACAAGCGGCACAAGAACCCGAACATTCACTTCTACCACCAGCTTACCCTGCGTTCGCATGGCGTACGGCGCGCGGGCTCCGCGGCGCTTGATCTCTGCTACGTGGCTTGCGGCCGCTATGAAGCCTTCTGGGAGTTCAACCTGAACCCCTGGGACACCGCCGCCGGCGTTCTGCTGGTCCAGGAAGCAGGCGGGACGGTCACCAACTTCAACGGCGGGCCGTTCACCATTGACAGCCGCCAGGTCCTGGCCAGCAACAGCCTGCTGCACGACGAGCTGCTACGGGAGTTCCAGAATATCTTTCAGGGCAGGGTTGAAGGATTGCCGTCGGTTGAAGAGTATTTGCGGGCGAGATAAGGGGAACTGAGCACGTTTCCCGCAATCTGCAACCCTTTCTGGCTGATTTGATTGGCTGCGCTCATTCTCCTGATTACATCCTGCTTTGAGCGCACCACCTGGGCGCCAATCCCGGCCAGAACCAGTGCCGCCAGGATGATGGTTGCCCACTCAAACATCTTCTTGCCGGAAGCCGAGGCAGTGGCCAGAGGAACGCCGAAGATCAACCCGGAAACAAGCCCGCCCAGATGGCACCAGTTGTCGATACCTGGTATCGCGGCGCCAAAAGCCAGATTGAAGATGACAAAAAAGATCATGCTGCTCATGATCTGCTTTTTCTGCCAGCTCGAGACGGAGACGTTCCCGAATTTAATGCCGGAGAGGATGGCGCCGGCGATGCCGAATACGGCGCCGGACGCACCGATTTCCAGGATCGCCGGATGCACGGAAACGCTGAGCAGGGCGCCGCTCACGCCGGTGAGGATATACACAGCAAAAGTAATCCAGCTTCCGAACAGACGCTCCGAGAGCTGACCCAGACTCCACAAGCACCACATATTGAACCCAATGTGAAGAAGGCCTCCGTGAACGAACCCCGCGGTTACCAGGCGCCAGTAGTCGCCTGTCAATGTCCACGGGCCGTAATTGCCGCCGAAGAT
>DATIWA010000371.1:0-5530 GCA_035465515.1 Candidatus Limnocylindrales bacterium
CTTGAAAGACAACAGTTTCTGTCCGTCATACAGGACCCGATTAGCGATGAATCCCGCCAGCAACGCGCCCTCGGCAAAAAGTATGGGTGCGAACGCATAAGAATTCTCGCCGAGAAAGCCGATCCCGCCGGCCCGGTCCGGGTGGGCGGCGGTCAGGCGCAGGTCCATCCGTGAAACCTGCCACAGAAACCGAAACCACAGTCCCAGCCGCATGTACCAGCGCAGCAAAAGGAACTGAAAGATCGGGATACTCACGAAAGCGTACCAGTAGCCGGCCAGGCTGAGATGCAAGTGGGCCGTGCCGGGGAGCACGTACCATGTGTCCTTTCGCAGGGCTATTCGGCTCCACCACGCCCAGAGCCCGAGCGTATAAGCGAGGAGCAGCAGCGTCAATTCCACGGCAATCGAGTTGCGAATGCGCAAGGCGCCATTGAGGGCCGCGTTGAATCGCGGCAAGTCCTCTTTTGACACAATCCTTCTTTCCACCAGCCAGCGGGCCAGAGGGGCAATGCGCGAATGTACGATTACTTCGGCGACGATGAGGAAGGGCAAGGCAATGAGGAAACGGACATGCGCCTCGATGTCATACAGAAACGGAATCCTGGCGGCTCCGGCCAGAGCATGGCCCTCCACAACCGAGAGGACCAGCAGCGGCAGCCATGCCAACAGCGTTACCACGATGACCCGGCGCCGCAGAAGTTCCAGGGCGTCCCCGGAAAGATGAGCCCGCCTGTACAGTTGAAAAAGAGGGCCGCCGCGGACCAGTGAAAAGTCCGGCGGTTCGCGTCCCGGAACCAGCTTCATGTTCGCCAGTTTCTCGGCAATCACACAGACCTCCCGTTCAAGCCAGGCACCCCTCTCCGTCGTAACACCCGGCAGATCTGTCAGGCCGTCACAGATTGCGACGGCCAACCACATGCATTTCCGCACCTGAGGCCCTGTCAACTGGCCGAAACGGTACTTGCTCGAGGCGCCTTTCTTTTCAACAGGCGCAAAATCCGATTCACGGGGCCGCGCACTAAAACATATGGGACCACCGCCAGCAGGAAGCCCACGACCAGTGCTTCGCCGGGATAGACCATGTGGTGGACGTACAGTTGATAGAAAGTATCCAAAATGAGGGCCAGGACGAATATTCTGCTCACTTGTTTCCAGCCGTCTCGTAAGAGATCTTTGCGATGTCCCGGGTTAAAAACCACAGCCCAGAGATATGCAGGCCTGCCGAGTTTCGCGTCGTTGGCTCCGCCAATGATCGCCAGAATGACCGCCATCAGCGGTTGTGCGATGAACCGGAAATGAAGGGGGCCATCCAAACGGGCGAAAAGGTTTTCTGTAAATCTCTGCAATATTTCATCCATGGCCCCTCCTTTTTCATCCCAGACGATTTTGCCAGGCCAAGAGGCTTCTGATCCCAACCTGATCGTGCCATGGTTTCAGCATCTGCCATGCTTTTTAGCCTAGACACCCTGGAGACCGCCCGCCACTAGCAAAAGTGACAGGCAAAGCGGCGCCTGGCGGACAGCAAGCGGCGAATCACACTTGCCGACTGTAAAGTCTGACAGTTCTTATGCCATCGTTATGCTGGGTAAACTCTCTTCAGATGGAAACATAGCTGCTGGCCGGGAAGGTGGCTGCCGGCGCCTGAAAAAATTTCATTCTCTTGTTGTCTTGCCGCGCCATGGGGAAGAAGAATCTCAATCTGGAATGGAACGAAAGAGAGTTACAGGACCTCATCCACGAACTGAAAGAGGCCCGCAGGGACATGCTGGCGCTCGAGTCGCAATTCGGCAGGCCGGTGAGTGAGTTGCGGGGAGCGCGGCGGCAGAGCGCAAAAAATGTAGTGCATTATCTTGCATTACGAGACCGTCTTGCCAATAACCTGCGCGGCCGGCTGGAATCCGCGGGTGTTTTCGTGCCCGACGGTTCTGACCATGTAGTCGCAGGCATCGACAGGGCGATCAAGATGTTGCAGAGCCTTCGGGCGTTATCGAACTCGCCGTTTGACTCCGGTTGTTTCGGTCAGCCCCTTACGGAACGAAAGCAGCTGATTGAAAGGCGCACGCGAGCGCTGCTGGGCAATAAGCCCGAGGAGCGCAAGGTGCGCATCATGGTGACCGTGCCTACGGAAGCCGCTCACGATCCCAAATTCATCCATGATCTGCTTGAGCACGGAATGGACTGCATGCGCATCAACTGCGCCCATGACAAGCCGGAAATCTGGAGCAAGATGATCTCCAACCTGCAGAATGCCCGGCATAAGACCGGACGCCATTGCAGCTTATTGATGGATATACCGGGACCTAAGCTGCGGACCGGGCCGGTGGAACCCGGTCCGCAGGTCCTCAAAATCCATCCTCATCGTGATGATTTCGGGGAAGTCACCGCACCCGCGCGCGTCTGGATCACGCCAGCCGGAAAGGGCGATCCGGCGCCTTCCAGCGCTGATGCCTGTCTCTCCGTACGAGGCGAGTGGCTTGACCTGGTCTTTCCCGGAGACACGATCTACTTTGAAGATGCAAGAGGCTCATCGCGTTCTCTGAGAGTCGCTGCCGCGGAGGGCAAGAACCGATGGGCGGAGTCAATGAGGACGGCCTATATCGTTCCGGAGACGGAATTGCACTTGAGCCGGCGGGACCGCGGCGCTCTCATTGATGCCACCGCCACGGTGAAGAACATTCCGCTCAGGGAGCAATCCGTACACTTGCGCCTCGGCGACACTCTTGTGGTGACAGCAGCTTCCATCCCGGGCCGTCCGGCAAAATATGACGACGAAGGACGTATCCTCTGTCCTGCCACGATTGGCATCACCTGTCCTGAGATCTTTGCCGACGTGCGACCGGGAGAGACGATCTGGTTCGATGACGGAAAAATCGGCGGTGTAGTGCGATCGGTCCAGGCCGGCCGGATGGCAGTTGAGATCACGCATGCTCGCGCCAAGGGAGAAAACCTGAGGGCTGATAAGGGCGTCAATCTTCCCGACAGCGATTTGAAACTTCCCGCATTGACGGGGAGAGACCTGAAGATTCTCAACTTTATTGCCAGGCGGGCCGACATGGTCGGGTACTCGTTTGTGCGGGACGAGAGGAACT
This sequence comes from Candidatus Limnocylindrales bacterium, assembly GCA_035465515.1. Classification (GTDB taxonomy): domain Bacteria; phylum Acidobacteriota; class Terriglobia; order Terriglobales; family Acidobacteriaceae; genus Angelobacter. Next base: position 3,090 of record DATIWA010000371.1, read on the forward strand.
TGCGCGAGTTGCATCGCAGGCTGCGCGCCGCCGGGGCCGGTAAACTGGGAATTGTCTTGAAGATAGAAACGCGAAGGGCCCTTGAGCGTCTTCCCGAACTGCTTCTCGCCTCCATCCGGCATGGGCGCACGGGCGTGATGATTGCGCGCGGCGATCTTGCCGTGGAATGCGGCTTTGAGAAGCTGGCGCAGATACAAGAGCAGATTCTCTCCTTGTCCCGCACTGCGCACATCCCGGTGATCTGGGCGACCCAGGTACTGGAGACGCTTGCGAAGAAGGGAATGCCTTCGCGCGCGGAAATGACGGATGTTGCCATGGCCAGCCGTGCCCAATGCGTGATGCTGAACAAAGGTCCATACATCCTTCATGCGATTGCAACGCTGGATGGCCTCCTGCGGCAGGCTGAGGCGCGGCCAGCGGCCACTGAGGCCTCTCCAGGCCGTTCGCCTGCGGCCGCCGTATCTGATGGCCGGAATATTTTTCTGGTTCGGTCGGGAAAGCCGGACCTGTTGAAAGGCCAGAAGCCACCGCAGGGAACTGCCGCCGAAAGGGACTTGAAGATTTATAACGCGGCGCTGGCTTCGGCGAGCTAACAAGGATTTTTTATGGCCGCTTCGTTGAAAACCATGCCAGGTGACGGCCTCGCAATTAAGGCCCGCGGCAATGGCGTTGCCGGCGCCGGCAAGGGCGCAATCTTTTCCATTGGGTCTCCGGATCCCTCTGTGATGGAGCAGACGTGCCTTCATGAGGGTTTTTCGGACTGGAACGAACTGTTGAGGCTTGGGCAGCGTTTCATGGAAAAGTTCACGACTCTGCTGCCGGAGGTCCTGGAGGACAGGGACCCTGAGTCTGTCCACAAAGTGCGAGTAGTATGCCGCCGCCTGGAGCAGATACTTTGGCTGATTTATGCCAAGCCCCAGCCCGCCTACGCCCGCAAACTTCGGAAGAGAATCAAACGCTGCCGGCAGATGCTGGGCGACCTGGCCGACTGTGACATTCTGATGAAGATGGCCAACCGGTCGCTGGCACGGGCGCCGGCGGGCGGCGCAGTGGCATGGCACACACTTGCCCAATTCATTCAACAGCGGCGGGAGAAAATCCTTCCCCGGGTTGTGGGCAAAGTCAGCCAAATCGAGTTCTCCACTCCTTACGCCAGGCTGCGGCGGGGCCTGAAGAAGAATGGCGTCAGGCCGCATGTGTATCATGACGGCAAATTCCAGAAATTGACCCCGGAAAAAGCGGAAAAGCTCATCCAGCAGCGGATCGTGGACTCATTGGCGCATTTATGGCGCGATTTTGAATCCCTGGTGGAAGAATCGCACGACGACCCGTGCGAGCAGGTCATCCATGGCCTCCGCATCGCGACCAAGCGGCTGCGCCACATGGTTGAGATTATGAAGAACCTCGGCACCCCGGGAGCCTCGGAGGTCCTGCCCGCTCTTCGAGCGCTGCAGAAGGCGCTCGGTCGCTGGCATGACATGGAAGTGCTCGAGCAAGTCACAAGCGAGCTTCTGGTGCAGAAGAAGTTTGTCCGCGACCACCTTGAGCTTGCGATTGAGATCGAGCAGCTATTCCTGCGAAATCGCGAAATCAAGAGGAGTTCCGAAGAGAAGTTCCGTCTGATGACAGTGAACTCACGCGATTACCGGGAGATCAAGACATGGGTGGCGGAAAACCTTCCCGGCCGGTTCCTGCGCGGATCCGCAGCCGGAAATCACGCCCCGTCGGTCGCGGCCCCTTTAGGAGTCGGATCCATAGCAGTGAACGGCAATGGACGGAGGTAATTCACGGTTCCTGCAAGCTCTCTGCGCTGGTCGCCGGCTGGAACAGTCAGGAATGGCCGCTTGCCGCGCTGGCAGGGGCCGGCTGATGGCTTATGGTCCCTGAGTCCACTACGCGCCCGGTCGGCGATATTGTCTCGAAATACAACTTGTTTCCCGCAATCTCCACGACGATAAAACTTCGCTCAGTGTCCAGCCCGGCCGCCTCCATAGGGTCCTTGCGAAGGCCGCCGGAGCGCAGCTGCCCCGAGTTCCCGAGCACAAAATAAACAATGTTGTCCTGTGGCGCAATTCGCTCATAGACGTGATCATGGCCGGAGAGCACCACGTTGACCTTGTATTTCTGGAATAGAGGTTCCAGAACGGCCCGCAGGTCGGTATCAGAGCCATGCCGTTTTCCGCTGGAGTAGATCGGATGGTGGAAGTAGGCGATCTTCCACTCCGAGGTTGATTTCTGCAATTCGTCCCGGAGCCAGTTCAACTGGGTGGCGTCCATGTAGTTGCTGTCCAGAACGAAGAACTCGGTGTTTTCCTTGACAAAGGTGTAATAACGCCTTCCATTCATGTTGAAGGGCGCATAGGAGATTTCATTGGTGTTGTCGTGATTGCCCAGAGAAGCGTAGAACCGCACTCCTTCATCCAGCAGGGGTTTGTAGGGGA
>DATIWA010000372.1:0-5176 GCA_035465515.1 Candidatus Limnocylindrales bacterium
TTGGAAACCGTGCAGAAGCAGCCGGCTTCCGCGGACGCTCCAGTACCGCTACGGCAGATCATGCCCGGACACTGGGCGCGCGTAGCGCAATAACTGTCTCCTCTGGTTTACACTTTCAAGGTCAACGCGTGCGCATCCTCATAATTTCCGATATCCATGCCAATCTGGAGGCGCTGGAGGCTTGCCTGGCCGCGGCCCCGCCGCATGACCGTGTCTTCAACCTGGGCGATATTGTCGGCTATGGGGCAAATCCGAATGAGGTCACCGAATGCGCCCGCTCCCTGGACACTGTCTTCGTCCGGGGCAATCATGACAAGGCCTGCTCGGGCGTAACCAGCGTTGACGGGTTCAATCCCATTGCCGGTCTCGCCGCACTTTGGACCAAGCAACAGCTCACGCCGGACAATCTGGATTTCCTGCGTAAATTGCCGCCGGGCCCGCTGCTTCCCATGGAAGGGATTCAGTGCGTGCACGGCTCGCCGCGAGATGAAGACGAATATGTTCTCTTCCGGCGTGAAGCGGTATCCATCCTCGCCGGGGCCGGCGCGCCGGTGACGTTTTTCGGCCACACGCATGTGCAGGGCGGCTATTGGATTGATAACACCACTGAGCAGCAGGGTCCCATGGAAGCGACATACGAGTCTCCGGAAGGAGCGCAGCAATGCAAAATCCAGCTCAGAGAAACCGCCGTTTACATGATCAATCCCGGGTCCATCGGCCAGCCGCGTGATGGCGACCCGCGCGCGGCCTTCGCGCTGTATGACAACGAAGAGCGTTCCGTTGCCTTTCACCGCGTGCCGTATGACATTGAGCGGGCGCAGGAAAAAATCTTTGCCGCCGGACTTCCGGAACGGCTGGCCATCAGGCTGGAGGAGGGGCGTTGAAACAGGCTTCACTATTCGCAGGGCAGCCGCAGTCGAAGTCTTCTTTTGAAATCATCGCGAATATAGACGGCGGCGCCCGCGGCAACCCCGGTCCCGCGGCCTATGGCGTGGTGGTTCGGGACTCCCATGGAAAGGTCCTGGCGGAATTGAGCGACTACCTGGGACTGCAAACCAACAACTATGCCGAGTACTCCGGGCTGCTGGCAGCGCTGGAATATGCGGCGCAGGCCCGGTATCAGTCGCTCAAAATTTTCAGCGACTCTGAACTGCTGGTGCGCCAGATGCAGGGGCGCTACAAGGTCAACAGTCCCGGTCTGAAAGAACTGTTCTCCCGGGCCCAGGTGCTGGTGCAGAAGTTCCATCACTTCGGCATCGAGCACGTGCTGCGCGAGCGCAACAAAGAGGCCGACCGCCTGGTCAACAAGGTCCTGGACGAACGCGAGCGAACCCGGCGCTGACGCTCTGGAACGCTGCTGTTCGCCGCTGTTCCATCTAAATTCGTGAATCCTTCCCGCCTCCGCGCGTCTCAAAACAGAGAACAGGAGGGGAGAACAAAACCCATGAAGCGGCAAAACTTTTCCAGCGGGACCAAGTGGGAACCTGTCGTCGGATATTCCCGGGCCGTGCGCGCAGGCAACATCGTTCACGTCGCGGGCACTACGGCCACCGACGCCGCCGGCAACATCGTCGGCGCGGGCGACGCTTATGCCCAGGCCGTGCAGACCTTGCGCAATATTGAAGCTGCTTTACAGAAAGCGGGGGCCGGCTTGAAAGACGTGGTGCGCACGCGGACTTATGTGACCAACATCGCCGCCGATTGGGAGAAGGTGGGCAAAGCCCATGGGGAATTCTTTCGCGATATCCGCCCGGTTGCCACCATGGTGGAAGTTTCCCGACTGATCGTCCCGGAGATGCTGGTGGAGATTGAGGCGGAAGCGATCCTCAGCGACTGACTGGCAGCTTTCACCTAAAAGGGGCAAAGATGCTGGGCTGGGTTGGAAGACTTGCGCGTAAAAAGAGGCGAGGCCGACCTGCGCGCCGAGCCCGCTGCAAGCGCTGAAGGATCTTGCGAGGGAAGATGCTGGCCAGCGGTTTGGAGCGAAGCGGCATAATAAAAAGGCCAGCCCGGTGAGGCTGGCTTTTTATTCTTCAGATGAGTTGCCGGTTATTTCTTGGGGGCGATTGAGTCTTTGGCGGCCTTGGCCACGCGGAATTTCACTACTGTTTTGGCAGCGATTTTGATTGGTTCGCCGGTCTGAGGATTGCGTCCCATACGCGCCTTCCGGTTGGATTTCACCAAGCGGCCCAAGCCAGGGATGACGAATACACCGTTCTTCTTTGTTTCCTTGATTGCGGTCTCCGCCAGAGTATCCAGGAACGCGGCGGCGGTCTTGTTATTCGTCTCCAGCTTCTCGGCCATGTGGCGCACGAGCTGGGTCTTGGTCATTCCAGATGCCATCTTTCCTCCTTGAAAGTGAGTTCTTCGCTCACCATGCGAATATATACACGAGCCGCAAACTCATGCAAGCGTTTTCCCTAGATTTTATGCGGGTTTTTTTATCCCCAGCTGTGGAAAATGGCATGAACAGCGGCTATCCGTCACAGCTGCCGGGTGAGAACGCCGGTTATTCCAGCTTGTAGAAGCTCAGCACGGCATCGCCCTGCTGCAGCTTTCGATTTCGCCGCAGCGCCCCAAAGGCTTCGCCGGGATCAAAATGCTTGTCGTGCTCGGCAATTACCAGGCTCTCCGGCTTGAGGATGCGCGACTGGGAAAGAAATCCGAGCACCTGTTCATAGTCGCTCATTTTGCGGTACGGCGGGTCAAGAAAGCAGAAGTCGCATACCACGGCCTGGGCGTCGAGCATGCGCAATGCGTTGGCTGCCTCCCGCTCGATGATTTCAAACCCGTCTTCGATTCCGAGCGAGGCCAGATTCTTGCGCACGGCCCGCGCCGCTTTGGCGGCTGCTTCCACGAAATAAACCATGCGCGCGCCGCGACTGAGGGCTTCAATGCCGATGGCTCCTGTCCCGGCAAACAGGTCCAGCCAGACGGAATCCTCGACTGCCGGGGCAACCACGTTGAACAGCGTCTCCCGCAGGCGATCGGAAGTGGGGCGGGTTTCCATGCCCTCCGGCGCCGCGAGCCGGCGGCTCCTGAATTTTCCGGCGATTACGCGCATGTGACGGAACTTTGCTCCAGAACATCTAATGTAACGTATAGAATCAGTTTGACTGCCGTGCGTGGCCCCGCAAGCGCGATCAAAGTTGCGCGGGGCGGCCTGGAGCAGTCTGGGGAAAATGAGAGGCTGGTCACTGTTTTCGGGAAGGTTGCTGGGTGTGGAATTTCGCATCCACATGACCTTTGTTTTTCTGCTGCTGTTCGTGCTGCTCTATGAATCGAGCCGCGGAGGCCCGGCGGCCATTGCGCGCGGCTTCGCCCTGACCGGCCTGGTCCTGATCTCCGTGCTCCTGCACGAATTCGGACACATTTATGCCTCAGCGCGGCAGGGATTGCCGGTCCGCGGCTCCATCCTGCTGCCCACCGGCGGAATTGCGCTGATGGACCCAAATACCCTCATGGAAAGCGCGCGCGATCTTCCCCGTGAAATTCGCACTGCCCTTGCCGGGCCGCTGGTGAACGCCCTGATTGCGGGAACTGCCGCCCTGACGTTGCTTGTCACGGTACCCAAAGCCAATCTTTTAAGTCCGCCGCTGGTGACGGTGACCGGGCTGGGCCGCAGCTTTGTATGGATCAATGTCTTCCTGTGCGTCGCCAACCTGCTGCCGGCCTTCCCGCTGGACGGAGGCCGCATCTTTCGCGCCTGGCGGGCGCAGAAAATGGAGTTCCGCCTGGCCACGCGGCAGGCCGTGAACATAGGCCATCTTTTTGCCGCGGCGTTCATGCTGGCGGGTGTTCTTTTCTCGCAATGGCTCATGCTGGTGGGGCTGATCGTGTTTTTCGGGGCGCAGATGGAGGAACGCACGGTGTTGTTCCAGTCCGTGGTGGAAGCCGTGCAGATGGAAGACATCATGCTTACCCAGTTTTCCATCCTCTCGCCGGCTGACACCCTGGAAGACGCGCTCAGCAAGGCGGTGCATTCGTTGCAGGATGATTTTCCCGTGGTCAGCGGCAGCGACCTGGTGGGCGTGATCACCCGGCAGACGATCGTGGAGCGACTGCGCAACGAAGGCAACGGCTACGTGCAGGGCGCCATGAACAAGGCATTTGAGATCGCTTCGCGCACCGAGTCGCTGGGTTCGGCTTTCCGCAAACTCACCTCCCGCGGACTGACCCTGATTCCGGTGGTGGACCAGGAACGCCTGGTGGGCATTGTCACTCTGCAAAACCTGATGCACAGCATGGGGCTGCTGGCCGAATCGCGGCGGCTGCGGCGGCAGATGGAAGAGCAGCTGTAAGTGGATTGTTCCTTGGGCAGGCCCGTAATTGCGCAATCCAGGTGCGTGCCTTCGTTGTAAACTTCTCGGTTTGATTCCTGATTATTGGAGAACATCTTGAAACGGCTGGGCTTTTTTTTGCTTGTTATAACGTTTGCGCCGGCTCTGGCGAGCGCGCAAGAGCTGACCATTGCGTCCATTTTCGCGCCCAATGGCATCACGGGCCGCGCGCCGGACACCATCCAGTGGAGCCCGGACGGCAGGAAGGTCTCCTATATCGTCCATGAGGAGCAGGGGGAGAAAGCCGACCTCTACTACATTGACGTAACCACGGGCAAGCCCGCGGTACTGGTTGCGTCGGAAAGAATCGCTTCCATGAAGCCTCCCAAAGCCGCGGGCAGCAAAGATGACCGCGAGCAAGACAACCGGGAACGGTACCACGTGGCCGGTTACCATTGGTCGCCGGACTCGCAGCATCTTTTGTTCGACGCCAATGGCCTGCTCTGGTATTACACGCTGGCCAACGGGACGGCCGTCGCGCTCAGCCCGGCCAGGGACGAAGCCAGCGACCCAAAGTTCTCGCCCGACGGCAAGCTGCTCTCCTATGTCCGCAGGCACAATCTCTACATTGCCCCGATCGAAGGCAAAAAAGATCGGCAGCTCACCACGGGTGACAGTGAGGACCTGCTGAACGGCGAAGTCGACTGGGTCTACAGGGAAGAACTGGACGTGCGCAGCAATTATTTCTGGTCGCCCCAGGGAAAGAAGATCGTGTTCCTTCAGATGGACGAGAGCAAGGTCCCCAGCTATCCCATCACCGACTTCATCCCTCATCACCCCACTGTGTACAAGGAAAAATATCCCAAGGTCGGCGACCCCAATCCTGAAGTCCGGCT
>DATIWA010000373.1:0-3508 GCA_035465515.1 Candidatus Limnocylindrales bacterium
TGACTTCAAGCCGACGCCTGCCGCTCTTTATATTGTCAGTATTCGCCGGATTCATTCTTGCCGTGCTGCCGCTCAAGGTTTTTGGCGGGGCCCAACCCGAAAACACGCAGCTCTCCGGGCTGCGCTGGCGACTGATCGGCCCCTTTCGCGCCGGCAGAGTGACAGCCGTGGCCGGAGTGCCCGGCGATCCCAGCACTTTCTATTTCGGCACTCCCGGAGGCGGCATCTGGAAGACCGTGGATGGCGGGCAGGTGTGGCGGCCGGTTTTTGACAAGGAGCGGGTCGCTTCCATCGGCGCGCTGGCAGTGGCACCGTCTGACCCGCATGTGATCTACGCCGGCACGGGCGAGCAGACCAGGGGGCACGGGCTCTTCAGATCTTTCGACGGCGGGGCCACATGGCAGAGCGCCGGTCTCAAAGACGTGCTGTTCATTCAGGCAATCGTGGTGGACCCGCACGATCCCAACGTGGCGGTGGTTGCGGGAAATTCCGTGGGAATGGGTATTTTATGGCACCCGCTTCCCCGCTGGGCTTACACCGCCGACCGCGGAATCTTCAAGACAACGGACGGCGGCAAGAGCTGGAAAAAAGTATTCACCAACGATGACACGCTGGGGATCGTAGATATGTGCTCCGACCCCGGCGACCCGCGCAGGCTCTATGCCGTGGTTTACCGGGCAGCCTCGGGCTCCGGCGACTCCAGGGTGGAAGCCACTTCCGACATCATCAAATCCAGCGATGAAGGCACGACCTGGACGCCTCTCAAGACAAAAGGCCTGCCCGACAAGGCGCGAAAAAGAATGGGCATTGCGGTTGCGCCGGGAAATGGAGGGCGTCGCCTGTATGCGATTCTGGACCAGGGCTTCTTCCGCTCGGATGATGCCGGCGCCACCTGGCGGCAATCCACAAAAGACCCACGCGTGCTGGGGAGCGCATACTTCAGCCGCGTCTTCGTTGATCCGAACCATCCCGATGTGCTGTACGTGGCGCAGACATCGCTCTATCGTTCGATGGATGGTGGAAGAACTTTTGAAGCCTATGTGGGCGCCCCAAGCGGCGACGACTTTCACGTCCTGTGGATTGATCCGCGGGATTCGCAACGCATGATCCTGGGCGTGGACCAGGGCGCAATCATCAGCGTTAACGGCGGCAGGACCTGGAGCTCCTGGTATAACCAGCCAACCGGCCAGTTCTACCACGTCTCCACCGACAATCTATTCCCCTACCGCGTCTATGGGGCCCAGCAGGACAGCGGCACCGCGGGCGTTTTGAGCCGCAGCGATTATGGCCAGATCCTGGCGCAGGACTGGTACTCGGTGGGCGGCTTTGAATACGCCTTTATCACTCCCGATCCTGCTCATCCGAATCTGGTTTACAGCGGAGGCTGGTACGGCTCTGTGGTCCGTTTCGACAGAAGCACCGGCCAGATTGCCACGGTTTTTGAAGACGGACAGAAATATCGCAGCGCGCAAATGCCGCCGCTTGTATTTTCACCGCAGGATGCGTCCGTGCTCTATCTGGGAACGCAGTACGTGCTCAAGACCGCGGACGGGGGAGTAAGCTGGCAGCCGATCAGCCCGGACCTGACCGGGTACGTGGAGAAACCGGAAGCGGAAGGAAAAGCGGATCCCGGGCGTCCCAAACCTCCAGCAATTACCGCGTTGTCCCCTTCCGTGGCGCAGTCGGGCGAAATCTGGGCCGGCACCAGCAACCGGCTGGTGTATCTCACGCGCGATGCGGGCGCGAACTGGCAAAACGTTACACCTGCAGGACTGGACGAGCGCACGCAGGTGCTTTACGTGGAAGCGTCACACCACGATCCCGCGACGGCCTACCTGACGGTGGGCGCAACCCGCGAGTCCACGCCCGCCTACGTCGCCCGCACGCATGACTACGGGAAGACCTGGCAGAAAATCGTGAATGGCTTCCCGGCAGATGAGATGGTCCGGGTGGTGCGCGAAGACCCCAGGCGAAAAGGCCTGCTCTACGCCGGGACCGATACCGGAGTCTTCGTTTCCTGGGATGATGGCGACCACTGGCAATCCCTGTCGCTGAATCTCCCGGCAACGCCCGTGACCGACATCCAGGTGCATGGCAACGATCTGGCCATATCCACTTTTGGCCGCGGCCTGTGGATCATGGATGACGTGACCCCGCTGCGAGATATCAAACCGGAGATCACCGCATCCGGCGTTTACCTTTTTCCACCCGCCACGGGAATGCGGGTGCGCTGGGACAATTACCAGGACACGCCTTACCCGATCGAAACTCCCGCGGGCCAGAATCCGCCTGACGGGGCGATGATTGATTACTTCCTCAAGACGCCTGCGAAAGGCGCGCTGTCGCTCACGATCTTCGACGAGAAGGGCGCGCAGGTGGCCAGTTTTTCCAGCGACCAGGAACCGCCCAGGCACCTGCCGGCGAACGTCCCGAGTTACTGGTTTGCTCCGCCTACTGTGCCCTCCACGCGTGCGGGCGTAAATCGCTTCGTGTGGGACCTGCGCTATCCGGCCCCGGCTTCTCTTCCCTACAGTTATTACGGTGAACTGCTGGAGTACAGCGAATACACTCTGGCGGACCACGCGATTCCCGGACTTACTCCGCGGCAACAGCCCCGGGGACCGCTGGTAGCGCCGGGAAAGTACACGGTCGAGGTGCGCTATGGCGGCCAGACCCTGCGGCAGCCGCTCACCGTGAAACTTGATCCGCGAGTCCATGCTTCGCAGCAAGACCTCGTCGAACAACGCGATCTGGCGCTGGAGATCGTACAAGGCATGAAGTCAAGCTACGACACTTATCAGCAGGTGGCGGCTTTGCGCAAGGCGCTGACGGAACGTCAAAAGGCCGTCCACGGCGGCGCAAAGACAAACGACGCACTCAAAAACCTGGAGAACAAGATCGCGGCGGTGGAGAAAGGGACGAAAACGGCGCCGGGATTCGGCCCGGTCAATCGCGACCTGGGACGTTTGATCTTCAGCGTGGAGAACGCTGATGTGCGTCCGTCACAGTCCGTCCGGGCGGCGGTGGACGAGACTTGCGAAGCGCTGAATAAAGACCTGCTGCAATGGCGGCAGATCAACGAGCAGGACGTGAAGTCATTGAACGAAGCGGGTGCGAAGAGCGGCTCTTCGCGGCTGCCAATAGTCTCCGATATGGGGCGAGGGTGTAAGTGATGGGCCGGTAGCGCAAGCAGGGCGAGGAACGTTAGAGTCCGGGCTGGCGGCAACGGCCTTACTGCGGATATCGCTGCTTTATGCGACTTCTTTCTTGAGCGGTTTGGGGCGAAGCGACATTCTTTGGGAAACCTGGCGCGAGGCCGACTCGCGCGCCGAGCGGCGCGCGGCTTTACTTCAATCGCTACTCTAAAACCGCCGTTGCGCAGCGATTCCCCCAAAACCATCGCGCACTCGTGGCGCGCAGCTCGACAACCTTACGGGTCTCGCCGCTTATGTAAGATTTCTTTCTTGAGCGGTTTGGGGCGAAGCGACATTCTTTGGGAGACTTGGCG
>DATIWA010000374.1:0-2001 GCA_035465515.1 Candidatus Limnocylindrales bacterium
ATGGGCGTACCACGCTCTCCGCAATGTCCCGAATCTCAGCAGCGAGCAGCGCAATGTCCTGATCCGCAAGGCGGCGGAAGAACCTGTATCCGCCGTGCACACTCTTCGTTTTGTCAGTGACCTGGGAAGCCATGGCGCGGCACTCAGCCAAAAGGCTGGATCTCTTGCCGTAGTCCAGGGCGAAATTTCCGGTTTTTATTTGAACAACAAAGGCAGCTATAACTGCGAGTTCACGATGTACTGGAGCAATGCCGGAAAGACCCAACCGCAAGCCGGATCGCAGCCACGCGACTGGGCGTGGAGCAAAAAGCTGATGGTGGGACAGGACACGCAGCATGTATGTTCAGATTTTGCGCTTCCTGCCCCCGGGAAAACCTACCCGGATCCTCAGCCGAATTCACCTCTTGCGGCCGGCAATGAAGTATGGATGTATCTCTGGGTCCAGGCCGGCAGCGATATCGAATCGCCTTTACGCTTTACCTACAACCCGAACACTTCCAACTATGCCTGGTTTACCTCGTCGGGCTGCACACTCAATGACGCCCTCGGACTCGATAAGATTGCTCCGCCGCCGAAAGCGATCGCGGCGTAGCGGCCTCGATCAACGAGTCTGACTGACGCAGCATGGGCCGCCGAGGCCATTTTATGGACATCGGCGGTCCAAGCCGCACACCAAACCCTGACAGGAATAACGCGCAGTTATCTCCCGTCAATTCTTCTTTTTTTCCGGTTTCTGCTCTTCCAATTGTCCGGTGGCGCCGGCCAGCAGCGTGTCAAAGGCTTCCCTGGCGGTCATCTCTTTGGTGCGGCCCTTGTTGTGGCGGTATTTGTGCTCGCTGTTGCAGGTGCGGCAACGGGTCTTGAGCACTTCTTCGCCCATCATTGAGACAACTGCATGGTCAGTGGTGCGTTTGCAGCGCGAACAGTGATCGTCAATGTCATCGCCAAGTCGCATGGAACACCTCAGCATTAGGACGCAAGTATTTTATGGCATCCGGCAAAGCATTCCAATGAAGCTAGAGGCCGGCCGGCGACAGCCTGGCGGTGAAATGCCGGAGAAAGGGCGCCGCGGAAACCAGGTTGAGACCCTTGATCCGGTCACGGTGGTCCCAGACTTCCAAGATGATCTCCACCACGTAATCAATGTGGCTCTGCGTGTAGACGCGGCGGGGGATGGCCAGGCGCACCAGGTCCATGCGGGCCGCCTGATCAAACATCAGCGTGCCGATCTCCACAGAACGTATGCCGCCCTCAAGGTACAGTTCGTTGGCCAGGGCCACGCCGGGAAACTGGCTTTGCGGGACATGCGGCAGGAACGCGCGGGCGTCAATATAAACTGCATGTCCGCCAGGCGGCTGGACGATGGGCACCCCGCGTTCGGAGATGTGGCGGCCGAGATACGCCGTGGACGCGATGCGGTAGCGCAAGTAGTCTTCGCTCAGGGCTTCCTGTATGCCGATGCCGATGGCTTCCAGGTCGCGGCCGGCGAGTCCGCCGTACGTGGGATAGCCTTCGGTCAGGATAAGCAGGTTCTTTTCCTGTGCGGCGAGAACATCGTCATTGGTGCACAGGAAGCCGCCGATGTTGGCCATGCCGTCTTTCTTGGCTGACATGGTGCAGCCATCGCCGAGTTGGAACATTTCGCGGGCGATCTGCCTGGGCGTTTTCTCCGCGCAACCGGGCTCGCGCAGCTTGATGAAATAGGCATTCTCGGCGAAGCGGCAGGCGTCAAAATACAGCGGTATGTTGTATTTTTGGCAGACGGCTTTCACCGCCCTCGCGTTCTCCAGGGAAACCGGCTGGCCTCCGCCCGAGTTGTTGGTGATGGTAAGCATCACCAGCGGAACGCGCTCGCGACCAACGCGCTGGATGGTCTGCTCCAGAGCGGCCACGTCCATGTTGCCCTTGAAAGGCAGGTTCGCGGCGGGATCCTTCGCCTCCGGCGCAGGCAGGTCGAGCGCTTCCGCACCCACGAACTCCACGTTGGCGCGCGTGGTGTCA
>DATIWA010000375.1:0-5097 GCA_035465515.1 Candidatus Limnocylindrales bacterium
CCTTTGGCGCGCCTGATCCCATTACCCGAGCCGAGCTGCAACGCGAATTCAAAGAGCTGCAACAGCGGATGAAGAAGACAGTGGTGTTTGTGACGCACGACGTAAGCGAAGCCCTGCTGCTCGGCGACCGCATTGCGCTGATGGATTCAGGAAAGCTGCGCGGCGTCTTTTCGCCGCGAGACTTTCTTGCTTCCAGCGATCCGGCGGTCAAGCCTTACGTTGAGGCCTTTCGCTCCGCGCTGCGCGTTCTTGAAAGTTGAATGGAAAGAACCTGATGCTCCAGTTCCTTGCCGCCCACCAACATGAAATTGTCACGCTCACGCTGGAGCATCTCTGGCTGGTAGGGGTTTCCATGCTGCTGGCGATTTCCATTGGCGTGCCCGTGGGAATCTTTCTCACCCGCCATCCGGCGTGGAAAGGGCTGGTGCTGGGGACCAACAACGTGATCCAGACCATCCCCAGCCTGGCGCTGTTCGGACTGCTGCTGCCGCTGCCCTGGCTGGGAGTGCGGGCGGACCGGCTGGCCATCACGGCGCTTACGTTATATGCGTTGCTGCCGATTGTGCAGAACACCTATGTCGGCATCAGCGGCGTGGACGCGCCGGTGCGCGAAGCGGCAACCGCCATGGGCCTGACCCGCCGCCAGCTTCTCTGGCAGGTGGAACTGCCGCTGGGCGCGAACGTGATCGTGGCGGGAATCAGGGTGGCAACCGTGATTACCGTGGGGCTGGCGACCATAGCGGCGGCCATCGGGGCGGGTGGCCTGGGCGAATTCATCTTTCGCGGCCTGGCCATGGTGGATAACCATGTGATTCTGGCCGGGGCCATTCCCGCGGCGCTGATGGCTCTGCTGGCCGATGTGCTCCTGGCCCTGCTGCAGCGGCTGTTCGCGCGCGTGTACCACACATGATTGACCGCAGGGCTTTTCTTTCCGGCGCGCTTTTGTGGATGCTGGGCTGCCGTCCGCGCAGCGGCGGCGTGACTGTAGGCTCCAAGAATTTCACTGAGCAACTGGTTCTGGGGGAGATGCTGGCCCAGGTTGTGGAAGCATCCATCAGGATGCAGGTGGACCGCCGCTTTTACCTGGCCGGAACCTATATCTGCCATCAGGCGCTGCTGGCCGGGCGCATTGACATGTACGTGGAGTACACAGGTACCGCTCTCTCGGCGGTGCTGAAAGAGAAGCCCGCGCCGGGCACGGCTGAAGCGGGCCATGCCGAGGTTTTTGCGACGGTGAAACGGGAGTACGCGCGGCGCTTTGGCCTGGAAGTGATGCCGCCGCTTGGGTTCGACAACAGCTTTGCCATCGTGATGCGCGGCGATGACGCGCGGCTCATGCACATCCGCACGCTTTCACAGCTCGCGGCGGCGGCTCCGCAGCTTCGGATGGGGGTAGGCTACGAATTTCTTGAGCGGCCTGACGGTTACAAAGGGCTGGTCGGCACGTATGGGCTGCACTTCGCGGAGGAGCCTCGTGTCATGGACCTGGGGCTGCTCTATCGGGCATTGGAGAGCCGCCAGGTGGACGTGGTGGTGGGATCGAATACTGATGGGTTGATCGCCGCTCTTGGCCTGGTGGTATTGGCAGATGACCGCCATTATTTCCCGCCTTACGATGCCGTGCCGATTGTGCGGCGCGACTGCCTCGAGAAATATCCCGCGGCCCAGGATGCGTTGCTGCGCCTGGCGGGGAAAATCACGGCGGACGACATGCGGCGATTGAATTACGCCGTGGATGGCGAGAAAAAGGACGCGAGCGCGGTGGTGCGGGAGTTTTTAAGGAGCAAGGACCTCTAGGTCACCGCGGAGGCGTGGAGAGAGCCAGGGGAATCCGTTCTTTCCGACGGCAGCACGTCGCAGTAGCAGAAGCCGTCACGCTGCACCGATTCTCCGATGGCAACCGCGATTTCATTGCGAAACATGGGCCCGGCGTAGACGCAGGTGTGGAATTCGCCATTTTCACCGCACGGGTCAACGCCGGCAGGCAGATCGGCCATAAGTTGCTGGTCGAAGTCGCGCCCGGCAAAATCCGCAGGAAGCTTGGCCGGGTCCACGCAGACGAGCCTGGCTCGCAGGCCGGCGGCGATCATTTCGTCCGCCAGATCAGCGGTGGGAAGCTGCCATAAAGGGAAGACCGGTTCCAGTCCGGTGCCTTGCAATTGTTTCTCGCGGTAGGCGCGGATGTCTTCCAGAAAAAGATCTCCAAAGGCAACGGCCTCGATTCCCTGGGCAATGGCCTGCCGGCAGACGCCGCGCATGATCTCTTCATATTCCGCGTTGGAACACGGCCAGGGCAATGGCGCCACGATCAGAGGCAGTCCGGCGGCTTCCGCCTGGAGTTCCAGAATCGAGCGCCGGGTGCCATGCATGGCCACACGGTCAAATTCGGAGTTGAGGGTGGTCAGCAGTCCGGCGATCTCGAATTCACCCTGCCGGCGCAGCAGGTGCAGCGACCAGGCGCTGTCTTTGCCGCTGCTCCAGGAGAGGAGGAGCTTCTTCTTCATGGGTCTTTGATGATAAGCCATGGCGCTGCGCGTGTCGCTTGCCCAGGGCGTTTTGTCACAATGGAAACTCAAGAACGGCAACTGATGAGGCCGGTTCGGGCGGAAAAGCCCGTTGCTTGTTCTACTTACAGGTGTGACTTAGCGCACAGGGGATTAGGCTGGAAATGGGCGAAAATGCTAACCTTCAGTAAGAACATGTCTGCTCCCAACTCAAGGTTTGTCCGGGCGTGCCGCTGCGAGCCAGTGGACGTGACGCCGATCTGGTTGATGCGCCAGGCAGGCCGTTACATGGCCGAATATAGGGCCGTACGCAAGAAGCATTCAATCCTGGAAATCTGCAAAACGCCGGAGATTGCCGCCGAGGTGACCATTACCGCGGCGGAAAGGCTGGACGTTGACGCAGCCATCATTTTTGCCGACCTCCTGCTTCCGCTGGAAGTGATGGGCCTGCCGTTCCGGTTTGAAGCCGGCGAAGGGCCGGTCATCGAGCAGCCGGTGCGCAGCAGCAAAGCCGTGGACGCCTTGCAGACCCATCGCGCCGCCGAACTTGGCTATGTGGCCGAATCGGTCGGCAAAGTGGTCAAGCATTTTGGCGACAAGCTGCCGGTCATCGGCTTTTGCGGAGCGCCGTTCACCCTGGCCAGCTACATGATTGAAGGCGGCGGCTCGCGCAATTATGTCCACACCAAAAAAATGATGTACACGGAACCGGCGGCGTGGCAGAAGCTCATGCGCAAGCTGGTGGACGTGCTTGCGGCCTATGCGGCCGACCAGGTCTCCGCCGGAGCCGACGCATTGCAGATCTTTGACAGCTGGGTGGGCTGCCTGAGCGTGGAAGATTATCGCCAGTATGTGCTGCCCTTCGCCACCGACCTGGTGCGCCGCTTGCAGCAGAGCAAAGTCCCCATCATTTATTTCGGCACGGACACCGCCACCCTGCTTCCCTCGATGAAGGAGACCGGGGCGGACGTCATCGGCGTGGACTGGCGTTTTCCGCTGGATCAGGCCTGGGCCAGCCTGAACTTTCAAGGTGCGGTGCAGGGAAACCTTGATCCTGTCCTGCTTTTTGCCGACCAGAAAGAACTGCATAAGCGGACGGACGCCATTTTGCGCCAGGCCGGCGGACGTCCGGGGCACATCTTTAATTTGGGGCACGGCATTCTGCCCGAGACTCCGGTGGACAACGTGCGCGCGCTGGTGAATTTTGTGCGCGAGTTGAGCGCCAAATACTCAGGCGTGGGAGCAGCGCGATGAGTTCGGCAAACACCGCCGTGATGCTTCTGGCCCATGGCAGCCCGGAGTCTCCCGCGGACATTCCCGAGTTCATGAAATACATTACCGGCGGCCGTCCCGTGCCGGATGCGGTGGTTGAAGAAATCCGGCATCGCTACAGCCTGATCGGCAAATCGCCATTGACGGAGATCACCAAGGCGCAGGCGGAAGGTCTGCGGCGGGCGCTGCCGGTACCGGTGTACCTGGGCATGCGCAACTGGCGTCCCTTCATTGGGGAGGCGGTGCGCGACATGATGGCGTCCGGCGTTGAGCAGGTGCTGGCCCTCTGCCTGGCGCCGCAAAATTCCTCAACCAGCACAGGTCTCTATCACAAGGCGTTCATGGCGGAGTTAAAGCCGGAGATCGCAGTCCAGTTCGTGGATTCCTGGCACGACCACCCGCAGCTTGTGCAGGCCTTTGCGGAGAAGCTGCAACCGGCATGGCGGCGCGCCAGTGAGGAACTGGGAGCAGCCGCGCCCGTGATTTTCACCGCCCATAGCGTGCCTACGCGGACGATCCAGGCGGGCGATCCTTACGAGCAGCAGGCCAAGGAAACCGCGCGTCTGGTAGGCGGGAGCATTCCTGAACTCAAGCCTGAATCGCGCCTGTTTGCCTTTCAGAGCCAGGGAATGTCAGGCGGGCCATGGCTGGGCCCGACGGTGGAGAGCGCCATTCTGGAGCTCAAGAAACGGGGCCACAGGGGCGTGGTCATAGCGCCTATCGGCTTTGTTTGCGACCACGTCGAAATCCTCTATGACGTGGACATCGGGTTCCGCCAGTTTGCCGCGGAACAGGGGATGAAGATATGGCGGCCTGAATCGTTGAATACCTCGCCGACATTCATCTCTGCACTGGCAAACCTGGCTGCAAGCAGACTTGGCATTGCTCCCTCGAAGGCGCTTTCATAAGGAAGACAAAGAATGAGACGGGTTGCCATTATTGGCGGCGGAATCGCCGGGCTGAGTGCCGCATTCTATCTGGAACGCGCGCGCCGCGGCGGGGCACAGCTTGAGTGGACGCTGTTTGAGAAATCCAGCCGCCTGGGCGGGGTGATCAAGACCGAACACAAGGATGGGTTCGTCCTGGAAGCAGGCCCGGATTCATTTCTCACCATGAAGCCGGACGGCGCCCGCTTCTGCCGCGATCTGGGTCTGGGCGATCAACTCATCGCGTCCAATGACGCTGATCGCAAAACCTACATCGTGGTGAAGGACCGCATGGTGCCCATTCCTGATGGCCTGGAATTCATGGTGCCCACGCGGGTGCTGCCCATGGTCACCACGCCCCTGTTTTCCTTCGCCACGAAGCTGCGCATGGCGGG
>DATIWA010000376.1:0-8340 GCA_035465515.1 Candidatus Limnocylindrales bacterium
TGATTTTGAGGGCTGGTGGCGGCGCACGCTGCATGACGGCTACGTCGCGGACAGCGCCTTCCCGGCGAGAACGGTTGCGCCAAAGCTGGCGGGACTTCCTGCGCCCGCGGAACCGGGCGGAATTGAAGTTCTCTTCCGCCCTGATCCCACGATTTTTGACGGCTCCTTTGTCAATAACGCATGGTTGCAGGAAACGCCCAAGCCGCTCTCCCGCACCACCTGGGACAACGTGGCTTTCATCAGCCCGGCAATGGCCAAGCGGATGGGTTACTACCTGCTTGACCAGAATAATGACCACCAGTCCGACGCCCAGAACGTAATCGAAATCAACGTTCAGGGTCGCAAGGTGAAAGCCCCTGTCTGGCCGCAGCCGGGACACCCCGACAACGCTGTTACCTTGTTCCTTGGCTATGGGCGCAAGAAGACCGGCCGCGTAGGCATGGGCGCCGGTTATGACGCGTACAGTGTCCGGCCTGCTTCCGCGCAATACGTGGGCGAAGGCCAGATCCGGGACGCGAAAGACCATTGGGACATCGCGGTCACGCAGGGCCACTTCGATATGGCCGGCCGTGAGCCGGTAAAGGTCGCCACTTTAAAGGAATTCCACGATAACCCGCGGTTTGCCCACGATGAGCCGGAGTTGGAGCCGAAGGCAAACGAGAGCCTCTATCCCGATTACCGGGAAAAGGGCTGGTACCAGAAGAACGCCTGGGGCATGGCCATTGACCTGAACTCGTGCATCGGATGCCAGGCCTGTTCGGTGGCCTGCTACGCCGAGAACAACATTTCCGTGGTGGGCAAATATCAGGTGCAGCGCGGGCGCGAGATGATGTGGATCCGCATTGACGCCTACTACGAAGGTGATGCCGCCAATCCCAACGTATACTTCCAGCCGGTGCCGTGCATGCAATGCGAAAATGCTCCGTGCGAGCCGGTCTGTCCGGTGGGCGCCACGCTGCACAGCACCGAAGGGCTGAATGACATGGTGTATAACCGCTGCGTGGGAACGCGGTATTGCTCCAACAACTGCCCTTACAAGGTTCGCCGCTTCAATTTCCTGCTGTTTGCCGATTACACCACGCCATCGCTGAAACTGGGGCGCAACCCTGATGTGACGGTGCGCAGCCGCGGCGTGATGGAAAAATGCACCTACTGCGTGCAGCGCATTACGGCAGGACGCATTGCCGCGGAAAAAGAGGACCGGCCGATTCGCGATGGCGAAATCGTTACCGCATGCCAGCAGGCGTGTCCGGCTGACGCCATTGTTTTCGGCGACATCAACGATCCCAACAGCCGCGTTTCCAAGCTCAAAGCGCAATCGAGGAATTATGCGCTGCTGGCTGAACTGAACACCCGCCCGCGCACCACGTACATTGCCGCGGTGCGCAACCCAAGTCCTGACCTTGAGACACCTGTGGAGAAGGCATAGCTGATGGCCCCCAGAGTTGAAGAAGAAATTGACGTACTGCCGCCAAAAGGCGTAAGGCCGCCCATCATGGGGCCCGGTCAGACCCTGGGCACGGTAACCGACCGCATCGCCGGAGTGGTGCTGACCAAGCACACGCCGGTGTTCTGGTTCATGATTGTGGCCCTGGCTGTCGCGCTCGTCGGCATGTTGAACACGGCCATCGCCTACCTGCTGGGCCGGGGCGTGGGTATCTGGGGCATCAACATCCCGGTCGGTTGGGGATTCGCCATTGTGAATTTTGTGTGGTGGATCGGTATTGGCCACGCCGGAACGCTGATCTCGGCGATTCTGCTGCTGTTCAAGCAGAGCTGGCGCACCTCGATCAACCGCTTTGCTGAGGCGATGACCATCTTCGCCGTCATGCAGGCCGGATTGTTCCCCCTGATTCATACCGGCCGTCCCTGGCTGGCGGCGTACTGGCTGTTCCCCTATCCCAACAGCATGGGCGTCTGGCCGCAGTTCCGCAGCCCGCTGATCTGGGACGTGTTCGCGGTCTCTACGTACTTCACGGTCTCGTTTTTGTTCTGGGGAATCGGCCTGATTCCCGATTTCGCCAACCTGCGCGATTCCGCCAAAACCCTCTTCGTCCGGAAGATCTACGGCATGCTGGCCATGGGCTGGCGCGGCTCGGCGCGGCACTGGAACCGCTATGAGACCGCTTACATGCTGCTGGCCGGTCTGGCGACGCCGCTGGTGCTCTCGGTGCACAGCGTGGTCAGCCTCGACTTCGCGGTTTCCGTGGTGCCCGGCTGGCATACCACTTTTTTCCCGCCGTACTTCGTGGCTGGCGCCATCTACTCCGGTTTCGCCATGGTGATCATGCTGGCGATTCCGTTCCGCTATCTCTATGGAATGCAGGACTTCATCACTCTGCGTCACCTCCAGAACTGCGGCAAGCTCATGCTGGCCACCGGCCTGATTGTGGCTTACTCCTACATCATGGAGATGTTTATCGGCTGGTACAGCAATGAAAAATACGAACTGGCGCTGGTCCACAACCGGCTGCATGGGCCGTACTCGCACTATTATTTTGTATTGATTTTCTGCAACATTCTTTTTCCCCAGTTGCTCTGGCTGAACAAGGTCCGCTCGACGCCCTGGATGCTGTTTATCGTGGCCATGGTCGTGCAGACCGGCATGTGGCTGGAACGGTTCGTGATCGTGGTGCTCAGCCTGAATCGCGACTTTCTGCCTACTTCATGGGGCATGTACTGGTTCACCAAGTGGGACATCATGACCCTGGTGGGAACCATGGGTTTCTTTGTTTTCCTGTTCTTCCTGTTTATACGCTTTATGCCCGCAATCTCTATTTTTGAAATCCGCACTCTGCTGCCGCAATCGAAGGTGAAGGAATGACGGCTGAACCTGTTTACGGACTGCTCGCGGAGTTCGACAATCCGACCGACCTGGTGCACGCCGCCAAGGGCGCGTATGCCGCTGGATATCGCAAGATGGATGCCTACACGCCATACCCTCTGGAAGAGGCGGCTGAGGCCATCGGCGTGCATCACAACCGCGTCTCGCTGGTATGTCTGATTGGCGCTCTCCTGGGAATGATTGGCGGCTACACGCTGGAATACTGGATCTCGGCAGTCAACTATCCGGTCAACTCGGGAGGCAAGCCGTTCCACTCGTGGCCCGCCTTTATTCCGGTGACCTTTGAATGCGCCGTGCTGGGAGCGTCGCTGGCCACCGTATTCGGTATGCTGGCGCTCAACGGGCTGCCGCAGCCGTACCATCCGGTATTCAATGCCCCCAACTTTACGTCCGCGAGCCGCGACAAATTTTTCCTGTGCATCGAATCGCAGGACCCCATCTTCAGCACCGGTGGAACCAGGAAACTGCTGGAAGGTTTCCATCCGCAGCAGATCACGGAGGTGCCGTATTAAATCCCCGGCACGTATTCTCCTGTGGCTGCTGGCTGCGGCCGAGCTGTTGCTGCTGGCCGGCTGCCGCCAGGACATGCATAACCAGCCCAAATTCATTCCCCTGCGGTCGAGCGAATTTTTTGCCGACCGGCGCTCCGCTCGGTTTCCGGTCGATGGAACGGTGCCCCGTCTCGACAATGCGGACCTTGACCGCGAGCAGCTCGATCCCAACAGCTACTACCTGACGGGCAAGCATGGCCAGGCCTTCGGCAACGAGTTGCCCTCGGAAATCAAGCTGGATCGCGCGCTGCTGGAGCGCGGGCAGCAGCGGTATGAGATCTACTGCACACCCTGCCACTCCCGCGTGGGTGACGGCAACGGAATGATCGTGCAGCGCGGATTCAAGCATCCGCCGACTTTCCACCAGGCGCGGCTCAGAAATGCTCCGATCGGGCACTTCTATGACGTGATCAGTCGCGGCTTCGGCGCAATGCCCGACTATGCGGCGCAGGTCCATCCCGCCGACCGGTGGGCCATTGCGGTTTACATACGGGCATTGCAGCTCAGCCAGAACGCGCAGGAGGCCGATGTCGCCCCCGAGGATCGCAACCAGTTGAATACACCTTCCAGTCCTATCAGGATCCCGGATACTTCTTATGTCAGTCCCACCGCATTGCAGGCCGTACCGGAAGCAGCGCCAACGCCGGTCAAGGGAGGTGTAAAGTGAGCGAGACCGCGCTGCGCGTTACACCCCAGGACTACGCTCCACCGGCCGTGATCGGAAGGATGCGTTCGCGCTCCATCATCACAGGCCTGGTATTTGCCGTCGTACTGATGGTCTGCGCCTTCATCTTTCCCAACGGCTGGAAAATCTTTCTCCGCTCCTGGCTGTTCTCGTTCATGTTCTGGCTGGGACTTACGCTCGGGTCGCTGGTCCTGCTGATGCTGCAATACACCAGCGGGGGCAACTGGGGACGCGTGGGACGCCGATTCTGGGAAGCCGGCGCAAGCAATATCTGGCTCATGTTCCTTTTCTGGCTGCCCATCGCCTTTGGCATGAAGGAACTTTATCCCTGGGCGGCGTGGTCGCATGATAAGGCCCTCGCCGAACTCGGCCAGAAGGCGGTGATCTACCTGACGCCGTCCGGTTTCTGGCTGCGCGGATTCATCTATTTTATCGGCTGGGGCGCCCTGTACATATATCTGCTCGGCTGGTCAAAACGCGAAGAGGCCGGCAAGACTACGCCGGCGCAGTTCGTCAGAGTCCAGAACATAAGCGGCGCAGGCATCGTCTTTTACGCGGCCACCATAACCTTTGGCTCCATTGACTGGACCATGTCCCTGAATCCCAAGTGGTGGTCCACGGTCTGGGGCATGCTCTTCATGGTCGGGCAGGTCCTCACCGCGTTCTGCTTTACCATCTGGTTGCTGGTCAAGCTGGCTCCCATTGAGCCGATCTCCCGCATGTTCAAGATTGATTACCTGCACGATTTCGGCAAAATGATGTTTGCCTTCGTGATTCTTTGGGCGTACCTCTCGTTTTCCCAATGGCTGATCATCTGGTCAGGAAATATGGTGGACGAGATTCGCTGGTACCTGATGCGCCTGCGCGACGGCTGGCAATACTTTGGGACCGCCCTGATCTTTGTCCACTTTGTGTTTCCGTTTGCGCTGCTCCTCTCGCGCAGCCTGAAGCGGCATGGCGGCAGAATCGTGAAGATCGCGCTGCTGGTCCTGTTCATGCGGCTTGTGGACCTTTTCTGGCTCACCGCGCCCAATTTTTATTCCGGCTTCCGCTCCGGCCAGACCGAGAGCTTCTTTCCCGGCGAAGGCCTCCAGGCCTTTGGCCTGGCGGACGGCGTGATGTATGCGGCCAGCGCGATCGCCATGGGCGGAGTCTGGCTGTTCTTCTTCTACTGGAGATTGAGCAAGCGTTCCCTCATGCCGGTGAACGATCCTCATTTTGTCGAAATGCTGGAAGCGAAACATGGATAATTTTCATCCGCAATCCACGAATCTGCACCTGAAGGAAGGGCACGAAGGCACTGACCTGAGCATCCGGGGAGTCGTGCTCTTCGGCGTTGGCCTGGTGATTGCCGGCGCCTTTGCCTTTGTGGCGGTGCTGGGACTTTATTGGGCGTTGCAGACCTACCAGAGGAACCATGAACCCAAGCCGACTCCGGTAGAGCAGCAGTTGTTGAAAGAACGCGAAACCGAAGCGCGCACCGGCATGCGCACACCGCTCCCGGCAGCGGAGACCAACGAAGTCAAACCGGTGCCAGACTGGTACGGTCGGGGAAAAATGGAAGAGCATCTTGCACGCACATTCCCCGGTCCCAGGCTGCAGTATGACGACGTCTATGACATGAACCTCTTCCGCAAGTCGGAAGAGCAGTGGTTGAGCAGCACCGGCAAGAACCCTGACGGCAGCGTACACATTCCCGTGGCCAGGGCCATGGACCTGCTGGTGCAGCGCGGGCTGCCGCAGGTGAGCGGGCCCTTTGTTCCGCCCATGCTGCCGACAGCGGTGCCCATGGTGCCGGCCGGTCCGAGCAGACGGTAGATCAGCAGGGAATGCAGGAGTCATGAAGTGATTTGCAGTACCACAATTCGGAAGCTGGGTGTCGCAGCCGTTCTGGCTGTGTGCGCCGCCGGCGCCTCCGCCCAGATGGCGGGGCACGCGTATCAGCCGGGAGACGGCGCCACCAACCAGAAGATCACGATCTTCGACAAGGTCGGCTTCGATCAGCGCCTGAACCAGCAAGTCCCTCTCGACCTGACTTTTTTTGACGAGAATGGGCAGCCGGTACAACTGAAGAAATATTTTGGGTCCAAGCCGGTGATTCTGTCGCTGGTGTATTTCCAGTGCCCCATGCTTTGCTCGCAGGTGCTCAACGGAATCGCGGGCGCCCTGAATGGAATTGTGCGCTTTGATGTGGGTCGGGACTTTGAAGTGGTCACGGTAAGTTTTGACCCGCGCGATACGCCCGCAAGCGCGGCCGACAACAAGAAGACTTATCTGCGCCGTTACCGGCGTCCCGGAGCGGAAGAGGGCTGGCACTTTCTGACCGGCAAACCTGAGCAGATCAAGGCGCTGGCCGACGCTGTGGGCTTTCGCTATGCCTGGGACCCGGAGATCAAGCAATTTGCCCATGCCAGCGGCATCATGTTGCTGACGCCCGACGGCCGGCTGGCGCAGTACTACTATGGGATCGAATACGCGCCACGTGACATTCAGCTCGGTCTGATTGAGGCCTCAAAAGGCAGGATCGGCAACGTGGTGGACAAGGTATTGCTCTACTGCTACCACTACGATCCGGAAAAGGGAAAGTACGGAGCAGTTATTTTCAACATTCTGAGGATTAGCGCTCTGGCGACAGTGCTGGTGCTGGGCGGGTTCATGGTAATCATGTTCCGCCGCGATGCGCTGGCGGCCAGGCAGAAGCCGCAGTAATTAGGACAGCCGAACAGATGCAATTCAAATTGCCATTATTTCCGGAACAGGCCTCAACTGTGGCCGCGCAGGTGGACGCGTTCTACCTGTTCCTGGTGCTCATCACGACGTTCTTTTCCCTGCTGGTGGCCCTGCTGATCCTCTTTTTTGTGATCAGGTACAGAAAAAGCCCGAGCCGCCAGGCGGAGCAGATCCACGGTTCCACACTCCTGGAGATCGTCTGGACCGCCATTCCGCTGGGCATTTCCATGGTTATCTTCGTGTGGGGCGCGGTGATTTACTACCACATTGAAAACCCGCCCTCCAATTCGCTTGAGATCTATGGCGTGGCCAAACAGTGGATGTGGAAATTCCAGCACCCCGGCGGGCAGCGCGAGATCAATTCGCTGCACGTGCCCGCGGGCCGCCCTGTGAAAGTGACGTTGATCTCGCAGGACGTGATCCATGATTTCTTCGTTCCTGCGTTCCGGGTCAAGACTGACGTGTTGCCCAATCGCTACGTTTATTCCTGGTTCAACGCAACCCAGCCGGGAACGTACCGTCTTTTCTGTTCGCAATACTGCGGCACCAATCACTCGGCCATGATCGGCGAAGTCGTGGTCATGAAGCCAGAAGACTATGCCGAGTGGCTGGCCAGCGGCAAGGCTGAAGGCTCCCTGGCCTCGATGGGAGAAAAACTCTTTCAGCAGTTCGGCTGTGTTACCTGCCACCGGCCCGATTCAGGCGCGCGCGGTCCCAATCTGCAGGGCCTGTACGGGCGCCCGGTTCGCCTGAGCGACAACCGGGTGGTGATAGCCGACGACAACTACATACGCGAGTCGATCCTTAACCCGAATGCCAAGGTGGTATCCGGGTTCCAGCCGATCATGCCCACTTTCCAGGGAGTGGTCAGCGAGGAAGGACTTATCCAGATCACGGAATACATCAAACACATGGCGCAGCAGGAGTCCGAGCCGATCAACAACCGGAGTACTCCGACCCAACTGCGCGATAACGAAGTACCAACCATTCAGCAAGAGTTACAAAAGGGTGGACAACCAGCACCGTCCGGGAAGAAACCATGAGTACCGTCGCAACTACAATGAAGCCGGTCATGCCGGCCAAGCATTATCTGAACGATAACTACGGAATCAGGTCGTGGCTGCTGACCAAAGACCACAAGCGGATCGCGCTCCTGTATCTGTTCTCGATTACGTTCTTTTTCTTCCTTGGCGGGTTGTTCGCAGCCCTGATCCGCCTGGAACTGCTGACCCCGCAGGGAGACCTGTTTCAATCGGACACGTACAACAAGCTGTTTACGATGCACGGCGTGAACATGGTCTTTTTCTTCCTGGTGCCGTCAATCCCGGCCACCATCGGCAATTTTGTGCTTCCGATGATGGTGGGCGCCAAAGACCTCGCCTTCCCCAAGATCAACCTGCTGAGCTGGTACATCTATATGTTCGGCGCCTTCTTCTCCCTTGCCACCATGGTGAGCGGAGGTGTGGACACCGGCTGGACTTTTTACACTCCGCTCAGCAGCGGATATCTGCGCACGCACGTGGTTCTGA
>DATIWA010000377.1:0-2997 GCA_035465515.1 Candidatus Limnocylindrales bacterium
TTCTCCTGGCGGAAGCGGGAGGTGAGAGCGATGCAATCCCGGGCTGCCTGGCTGGCGGCCGGGTCCATGACAATCACCTCAATGCCGCGGCCGCGCATGAAGCGGATGGTTTCGTCGCTGGAAGCGTTGGCTGTGTCTCCGATGACCACGCGCGGGATGCCGAACTGGACGATGGCGCCGGTACACATGAAGCAGGGCTGAAGGGTGGTGTACAGGGTGGTGTTGTGGCGGTTGACCATGCGGCCCGCATCACGGAGCGCAGACATTTCGCCGTGCAGGATGGGATTGCCTTCCTGAACCAGGCAATTATGGCCCTGGCCCAGGACCTTGCCGGTAGCGTTGTCCACGAGCAGGCCGCCAATGGGACACCCGCCCTGGTCGTATCCTTGTCTGGCCAACTCGAATGCGCGCGCCATGTAGAACTCGTGAGATTGACAGACCATCGGAGATCAGTCTACAGAGGATGGCGCCGTCAGCGCCAATGATCGGACGGCGAGCCCCTGAGACCGCCATGCCGGCGGGCTGGAAGTTTGCGAGTTTAAGATGCCCTTGCCGTTCAAGCGGGCGCGAACGCAACAAACCTGAGCTGACCTGCATCCAACAAAACAGGCCGGGATACACATCGGGATGACGCACATGCCAGCGAAATCTTCATCGAAGTCCTCTTCTACCCCGGCTTCCAACCGCATCCTGCGCAATGTACTACGGGGTTTCCTGGAACTGGCCGTTGTCCTGCTTTCGTTCGCCGCCGGCGCAAGCACTTACTACATCTGGCCGCAGCGACTGGACATGAATGGCCGCGGCGCCCCCGGCCTCCAGCGCGAGGGCCACAACTGGGTGGCGCCAACTCTGGCCGGGGCCTTGTACGTGCCGGCGGGCGATTTTGACAGCGAGCTGGCGGCATACCTTCAGTATGACTATCTTCGCGGGCGGCCGGAAACCAGAGATCACAGCGTTTTCCTTACCGTCCGGGAAACGGCGAATGCTCCGCGGTACGAAATCCGGGTGGAACTGGAGAATGATCTTCTTCGCGCCATTCCCCTGATCGCGAGGCTGAACGCCAGGCACCTGGTCCCGGGAACCGAGTTCAAGTACAGCACGCGCGCAGAACTTGCCCGGGACCGCCGGCAGACGGAGATATTTGAAACCGCGTATAGCGGTCCTGTGCGGCGCAAACTTGAAGAATTTACCGCCGGCGAATTGCTTTCACCAGTAGCGACCTTTCTGGTTTTCAAGTCGCGCACGGACCGCCGCATTCATCATGTGGACATGGCGGCGCTCTCCGGAGAGGAGGCCGACCAGCTTGCGGCGGACATCATCACCGTAGCTGACTTCTATTCCCTGCCGCTTGAATTGCTGCTCGGCGTGGGCGCCATGGAGAACAACTACCTGAACGTTGATGGAGACCTGGACCACCGGGTCTGGAAGCGCCGGCCTGAAAAGGATGACATTGTGTTGAGGCGCACGAGGCGGAGGGTGCTGGTGCTGAACTATTCGATAGGCCGCTGGCAGATCACGCGGGACACGCTCCGCCACGCGCACAAGCTCTTTCTTCACGATACCCGGGACTACAGCCAGTTGCCCGAGCGCCTGCGGCCCGCCCGCCAGCTGGACTTTGCGACCCTGGACTCCCACGTGATGACCACCTATGCGGGGCTGCTGCTCCGCGACCTGCTGGACCGGTTCCCCGGAGAAATGGCCGATGCCATTGGAGCCTACAATGGCGGAATCAAAAACCCCAATCCCGAGTACGCTGCGGGAGTCGCCCAGGTGGCAGGCTACGCGCGGTCCGTACTGGAACATTCCGTCAGCATGGGCAGTCTGCCGCCCAGCCCGCGTAACAGGCCTGAGGCGCTCATTCCGGCAGTGGAGACGCTGGCCCCGCGAGTCACTCCGTGATATCGGCCAGAGCGGGTTTCCCCGCTCCCTTTATTGCGTCGCCTGCGTCCAGCAGAACGCGCTCTTCTGAGACAAAATAGGCGGTCCGGGCGTGGTCTATGAAGTTGGCTTCATCCGCCGTTGAGGCCTTCCACTCCGGAGACTGGCGCGCCGCAAGCAGCGCAGCCACATCGTCAAACCAAAGCTCTGCCACGCCGTCAAAGGCAGGCTGGTATTTGTCTTCGGGAATGGAGACGCGCCGGCTCTGCACCAGTCTGCGCAAGCCAGGAATGCGGGCGCCGATCGGGCCATGGACTTTTTCCCAATACTCGAAAAATTCATGGTCGGCCAGGCCGGGCTTTTTGGAGATGCAGTACACAACTTTGATCATGATGAGGCAGGCCTTCCAGGTCCCAAGCCTAACGGGCCTCTTCCCAGCGGGCAAGAACAAGTTCGGCGGGGCGTCCGCGAAAAATAAACTCCCAACTGGTGATGGCGACGGGAACAATGGCGCCATTCCTGGTGCGGTGCCGCCATGCCGCCCCTGTGCTGGCGCCGTGAGGCCGGCTTGTTCGGAGCAACTCAGGCACATCTTCCTGTGGCCGAATATCGGCAATGGTCATGGCCAGAAATTCGCTCCGGCTGTAGCCATATTTCCGGACAGCAGCCTCATTTACATCCAGAAAGGAAAGAGTCTCCCGGTCGAAAACCCACATGGGATGGGAATTTTTTGCGAACGGCAGGCCACACAATTTGGGTTCAGGCGCAGAGTCCGGCTTCGTCTGTTCGACAACCATGAGCACCTTCCTGGAAATTAAAAGGGGGCCCGGTGAAAATCAATTATCACGTCCTTCTTGCCCAGGGAGAAGACGCAACCGCCAGGAGATGGGTAACCAAAGTCATTAGGATTTGCGCCGGGACGTCACAAGCCGAGTGTGACCGTCTCGATTATCAGCGCGTGAAACGCCGATGTGCGGACCGGTGCTCGCGTTTCCGCTGGTGCTCACCGGGATGCGCGTGCCCTACTTTGCGCAGCAAAGGCTGGGTCGTCACCGATCCCGGTTCCCTGAAACGATACTGCCGCAAAAACTACGCCGCTTCTGCGGAAAGGTAGGGCAC
>DATIWA010000378.1:0-3505 GCA_035465515.1 Candidatus Limnocylindrales bacterium
CGAGGCCAACACCTTCGGCAGCAATTACGATACGACCCTCAGCGTTTACAGAGGCACGCGCGGCGCTCTGACCCAGATCGCCTGCAATGACGACTCAAACGGGCCGCAGTCCCGCGTCCGTTTCGACGCCGTCGCCGGCACCACGTACTACTTCATGGTCTCGTCGTTCTCGTTCTTCCCCGTCGCAAACGCCAACCTCGTGTTTAACCTGCTCCAGGCGCCTCCGCCGCTTTCCATCACTCCCAGTGTGACTCAGTTTGGCTCCGTTGATCCAACAACAGGAGCGGCCACAATCTCCGGATTTGTCACATGTTCACAACCCGCATTTGTGACTCTCTCCGGGCAGTTGAAGCAGGCCCACGGGACCGGTTCCATCACCGGCTTCTTCTCGACCTTCATACCGTGCAACGGGACGGTTCCATGGACGACCACCATTCACACGCCGGACACCCTGTTCCATGGCCGGTCCGTCGATCTATTCGTGGGCGGCAGGGCGGATGTGACCGCCACCGCGTCAGCCTTCGACTTTGACAATGGTGTATTCGTTCAAAAACACCTGGCGGTGACCATCACCCTGCGAGGCGCAAACTGAAGTTCGCGCAACATAACTGAACGAAAAAGAGGCGATGGCCGCAACGCGTTAGCGCTGCGGCCATCGTTTACTGTTAAGCTTTGGAGCCGGCCTGCCCTGGGCTCTGAGTGCAAAGCCGGTAGTCCCGGATCAGGCGGTCTTCTTGCCCAGGATCCCTCCCAGTTTTTCCTTCACGCCTTCCACGCTTCCTCCGGCAATAACCGTGTCCAGCTGGCTTCCCACGGATTCAGGAAGCCGTTGTTTCAAAAATTGCAGCACCGTCTGTACCGCGGCGTTCGCCTTCTGGTCGTCAAGACCAACGCGGGACTTGAGTTGTTCAATCAGTTCGTTCATTTGGCATCTCCTGTGACCGCATAGATGCCGGCCGGTCGCGCAGCCGATGCCATCAAGCGCGCGCGAAAATACACCTCCGCCCGCCGCTCTGAAACAGCTTGCGCCCCGCTCTTACATAATTTCGCTGAACTGGTCCGCGGGCTGCGGATCACACCGCGTACGCCGGCTCCCGCTTCTGCGTAAACAGATCGGGATCGGTCTGGCGCAGGCGCTTCAGCAGGTCTTCCCACAGCGCATCCAGGATCGGAATCTTTGCCAGCTCCTGCTTGGCGGTCAGCGCGTGTTCCGGCGCAATGGCATGCGGCATGAGCCCCGTCGCTTGCGCCGCCGAACCAACCGAGATGTTGCGCTGGCACAGTCCCTCCAGCAGCATCATCCGGAACAGCGCCGACTGAATACTGGGCCCCGTGGTGATGGCGCCATGGTTGGGCAGCAGCACAACCGGCTTTTTGCCCAGCGCTTCGGCAAACGGCCGCACCCGCTCTTCTGATTGCGCCAGGCCGGTGAACTCCTCGTCCACAATCGCTATGTCGTCCGCCAGCAGGCAGCTCTCCTGGTCATACGTCTGCGGCAGCGTGCGGAAGGTCGTCCAGGTCACCGTGTTCGGCGGATGCGTGTGCGCCACCGCGGCGATATGCGGGTTGTAGCGGTGAATTACGCCGTGCAGGTGGATGGTCTGGTTCACATAGGGCTTCACCGCGGGATCGTGCTCCACAACGTTGCCGTTGAAGTCCATCGTCAGGACGTCGGCAGGCGTCATGGTGGCGAAAGAGGGCCCGAAGCGGTTCACCAGCATGCGGTTTTCGCCCACGGTGATGCTGAGATGCCCGGCGTTTCCCACGCTCAGGCCAAAGCGGTACAGCAGTCGCGCGGCGCAACAAAGATCAAACTTCAGGGCGTTTGTATTCATGGTTCACTCCAACGCGGGCCGTCGGAGGCGGCCCGGCTTGCCGTTTCCTATTTGCCTTCCTTCTCTTCCTGATGCTTCACCAGGTGCATGTAGTCTTCGCGCGGCGGCTGGAAGAAATCCAGGTTCATCACCGGCTCCGTGCCCTGCGGTTCAATGTAATGCACGGCGCCCGCCGGGATTACCAGGATCGAGCCGGGCCCGACTTCATGTCCCACGTCGCCAATGTGGTAAATGGCGCGGCCGCTGACAATATACGCCAGTTGCTCAAACGTGTGGCTGTGCGGGTTCAGCTTCATGCCCGGATGGCACTCGTTCATCACCATCATCATGCCTTTCCACTGGAAGCCCTTGCGGCTCACGCCGGCGCGCACCACTTCGGAAGGTATGCTGTCCCAGTTGTAGGCTTTGCCGCTTGATTTCTGCTCTGTCGTGTCGGCGGTGCTCATCTCTCATGCTCCTTTCGTGGCCGGCAGGCGGCGTTCGGCAACCGCGTCCAGCCCCAGCAGCGCTTCTGCGTTCTTCTTGATCATGAACTCGACTTCCTGCTCCTTGATCCCGATGTCGAGCAGCTTCTCCACCGTGTAGCGCAGGCCTTCCACGGGAAGCGGGTTGTTTTTCTGACCCAGGTCCGAGCCCAGCAGCGTCCGCTCCGGCCCCACCAGTTCGATCCAGCGCTTCAGCCGGTCGAAGTCCCAGAAATGAAACGTGGATTCAGGATGGTACATGCACATGGAGTGCTCGATGTAAGCGCCCAGCCGCACGAACTCCTGCACGTCCTTTTCGCTGGCGTCAATCACGAAGTCAGGATGGTTGATCAGCATCCGCCGGACTCCTGCTTCTTTCGCTCCGCGCAGCAGCGCCAGCGCTTCCGGCACCGAGACGTGTCCCGATGATAGGATCGCGTCGGCTTCGGCAATCAGTTCCAGGATCACCCGCGCCTGGGGAACAAGCTCGCCTTTTTCGTCAATCACCTTCACCGGAATGTCCGGCAGCTCCCGGCCCACCTGCGAAGGAAACTTCATGTGCGGCTGCGCTTCATGATGCTTGATGTGGTTCTCTGACGAGATCGTCGGGAACCACACGATCTTGCCGCCCATGCGCAGCGTGAGGTCCACAATATAGGGATTCAGCCCGCCCACGTAGCTGTTGAGCGCCACGCCCCCGAATACCTGCACCGGAATGTCCTTCAGGTCGTGGTTTCTCAGCGGAACCAGTTCGGGCGCGGTCGTGTGATGATGGCTTTTGATGACGATGGCCCGCATGCCGGCCTCGGCCGCCTGCCGCGCCGCGTCCACCGCGTCAATGCGCCGCGGAAAGAGAGATGGCGAAGGATGAATGTGCAGATCAATGGATCCCTGCAACAACCGTGTAACCGCGTCCATGGTTCCTCCTGAGATTTACGGCCAGCCCCAGCCGGGCAAACCGGCGTCCACGCCTGATCCCCAGGGCTCAAGGTTCTCTGCGCCGGGTTCGGCGCCGGGAGCCAGTTTGTGGTAGCTGCGATTGAAATAGAGCAGCGGGTCCGGCGACTCGTCCTTGAGTCCGCACTCGACCACCCGTCCGATAAAGACAACGTGGTCGGCAGCGGCCACCGCCTGCTCCACTTCACACAGGAACCAGCCCAGAACTTCCGCCAGCAGCGGGACCTTGGTTCCCTCGTCCTGCGTGAA
>DATIWA010000379.1:0-2536 GCA_035465515.1 Candidatus Limnocylindrales bacterium
CCAGGCAGGTGGCGGGATTAATCGTGTGATCGCCCGGTGTATCAATGTCCGGGTCCAGGCGGCACAATCCTTGAGCGCCATCCGTTACCCATAGGTGCCTGACTGTCTGCCCCGTCTGCGGGTTAATGGCGCTGCCGTTCAGCACCACGGCGCCACTGGGGGCGCTCAAACCGGTGCCAAAGAGATTAGTTGTGGTTGTTTGCGCGTTCGCACCGATGGCGGTAAGAACGAAGAGGATAAGTGAAAAGACGACAACAAGCCTTGCGGTTGCCTGCATTCCCGTTCGAGCGGTCCTGAAGTGCAGCCTTGAGTGGAGTAGTGGGGCGCTTCTCATTAAGGTTCAATTTCCATTTCTCCGGAAGCATCTGTTGCTCAACCCTTCAGCATCCCGAGTTCCCTCGGTTTAATCTGCCGGCACCCGGCTGGGAACATGCGCGGCGTTCGGACAATTGATAGCGTTGCGGCGTTTCTCGCCACAACGGTTCTGCCCGGTTGCGGGCATTTTCAGTTCTCAGATTGACGGCCAGGAAAACCTGTTGCCTGGTGTTCCGTCACCAAGACCCGGAAACTCAATTAGAAAATTCGCGTTGCCGATTGTGGAACATGGTTTAGAAAAGCCATGGGCCCGACAAATCCGGCATGCAGAAGCAGGATTGAGCCAGATAACCAGTTCACAGCTCGGGCAGCTAATGCACTGGCGGCAGGAAGGATGCGATCCGGGCGGCGACGCCAACTCCGGTTCTTCCGCCATAATCTCCGGAAGGACTCTTAACTCATATAGATGTTAAATACCGCCGGAAAATATAGCCAATCTTTTTTAGTCCATTGCAGGGGTCTCAACAGTCATTGTCCTTCCGGCCCCAGATTTAGTGGCCTACAGGACATGTTACTTTTGGCGCTTAAATGACTCACGCTTTTGCATTGCTCAGTGGCGCATTACCGTCCGTGCCGGCTGAATCTACATGCCGGGGAACTTCATCCCCGCCAGTTTTCTGCTGAAGCTGGCCTTGCCCATGTCTTTGAACATCTTGCGCATCTGGGCGTATTGCCGCAGGAGCTGGTTCACCTCCTGCACGCTGGTGCCCGAGCCCCGGGCAATGCGCTTGCGCCTGCTGCCGTTGATGACTTCATGGTGCAGCCGTTCATGCTGCGTCATGGAGTTGATGATGGCCTCCACGCGGTTGAGCTGTTTGTCGTCCACGCTGTTGGCGGCCTTCTGCATGTTGGCGAACGGCCCGATGCTGGGGAGCATCTTGATCACGCTTTGCAGCGAGCCCAGCTTTTTCACCTGCCGGAGCTGGTCGCGAAAGTCTTCCAGGGAGAAGCCATCGCCTGCCAGCGCTTTCTTGGCGAACTCCTCCGCCTTCTTCTGGTCAATCTTCTCATGGGCCTTTTCGATCAGGGTCATCACGTCGCCCATGCCCAGGATGCGGCCGACGATGCGGTCAGGATGGAACGGCTCCAATGCGTCGTACTTTTCACCAATGCCGATGAACTTGATCGGCTGGCCGGTAACCTGGCGGATGGAAAGCGCCGCGCCTCCGCGCGCGTCGCCGTCCATTTTGGTCAGCACCACGCCGGTGATGGAAAGCTTCTTATGAAACTCTTCGGCCGAGCGCACCGCGTCCTGGCCGGTCATGGCGTCGGCCACGAACAGGATCTCCTGCGGATTGAGCAGCTTCTTCAGCGACTCCATCTCATCCATCAGCTCTTCATCAATATGCAAGCGGCCTGCGGTATCCACGATCAGGAAATTGCAGCCGGTGTTGATGGCTTCCTTGCGCGCCTCCCTTGCCAGGCGTTCCACGGTCGGCGTATCGGCGTGCTCCACCACGCCTTCGTACAGGTTCGCCTTGATGGCCTCGGCCACGATTTTCAACTGCTGGCGTGCTGCCGGGCGGTAAACGTCCACGGAAACCAGCATGGGGCGGTGCCCGCCCTTCTTGAGCCATGCCGCAAGTTTTCCCGATGTCGTGGTTTTACCTGAACCCTGCAACCCGGCCATCAGGACCACCGTCGGCGGCTGCGAAGCAAACTTGAGCTTCGCCGTGTCCCTGCCCAGGATTTCCACCAGTTCGTCATGGACGATCTTCACCACCTGCTGGGCCGGAGACAGCGCCGTCAGCACCTCCTGGCCGACCGCTTTTTCCTGAACGTGATCAACGAATTGCTTGACCACCTTGAAATTGACGTCGGCTTCCAGCAGCGCCATGCGAATTTCCTTGAGCGCTTCCTGAATGTTTTCCGGCGTAAGCGTGCCCTGTCCGCGCAGGTTTTTGAATGCCCGTTGTAATTTTTCCTGAAGATTCTCAAACATAGATGTAATAAGGACGGCCCGCCTGGCGATTGGATGCAAGGTCCCGCGGGCCCAGCTTGTATCTATTGTACCAGCCTGGTTTTACGCGTCTTCCGTCCAGGGCTTATACTGGAAACCCTGGGAGCGGCTCTATGGACCATGTTCGCGCTACCGCTGTCTCCGATCTTTCTGACTGCTGGCCGGCGTTGCCTTTTGATTCCTGGCGCGACACCTGCGACA
>DATIWA010000380.1:0-2378 GCA_035465515.1 Candidatus Limnocylindrales bacterium
TTGTGAACTCATGGAAGAGACTCGCAGTTTGCTCCGGAATGCGGCTGCGGACTGATTCCTTGCCGGTCCTGCGCAAAAGACCGTTGCAGCGGATGCACCGCAGAAACGGCCTTACATACGGAAGCAACGAGTATCTTCGCACCACTTCAGGGAACTGCCGGCGGGGTTCCGTATTCCGTACGAAGTAGCCGTAAACCACCTCGGTCCGTTTCAATAATCCGCGATCGCGCGTGAGCAGTATGCGGCTTTGACGGCTGGAAATCCCGGCCAGTTCGTCATCCCTGCTGTCATTGCGGTATGCCGCGTCGAAGCCTGCCATCCGCAGGTATCCAGCCAGGGTCCCGAGATGCGCGTCGAGGACGAAACGCAGTTCGGCCGGGTCGGCGCTCGGACGGAGGAGTGAAGGCACGCTGATCGAAAAGAATGCAGGATACACGGCGACCCTGTCGCCATCGCGCACCAGGTAAGAAAACTCCACGGGAACGCCGTTGGCCAGTATGAGTTCGACCTCAGGATGGGGCGCCCCGGCGGCCTCAACCATGTCCTTCACCGATCCTGGGACAGAAAAATGGACAACAAACTCCTCCGCCCGCCGTTCAGGCGGCAGAAAATCATTCAACATTCCGTAGAAACGAAAAACTGCATTCATCAGGAAATTGCGATGGCCGTCATTGGGGAAAGCGCCTAGGACTCTTGAATAGATGCCGGGTGTCTCCGCCCTCACGCCCGCATGGAATGCTGGGGTAGAGTGCTACCTTTCGAAGACGCCCGGCCCAATTTTTTTATACGGCAAATGGGCCGCGCCTTAAGTGATGAGGATCACTTCCGGTGTTTGGCCGCGAGGAACTGCGTTCGCCTCGCCGGTTACAGCCTGAACCGCATTCGATGTGAAGGCACGAAAGGGCGCTCTGTGAGCTGCGCGCGAAACGCCGGGTCCCACCTGCCGGGAATCACGGCGCTGCACATGGGGCAGCGACCGTCGGCGGTCAACGTGTAATCAGTAATACGATAGCCGGAACGCCCCACCAGCAGCGCATCGCACTCGGGACAGCGCGTATTTTCGAGCTCTCCCACTTCTCCGGGCAGGTTACCGGCATAAACATAGCGAAGGCCGGCTTTCCTGCCGATTTCCGCCGCACGCACCAGCGCCTCCGGCGCCGTATCAGCCGGATCAGTCATCTTATAGTCCCCATGGAACGCGGTGACGTGCCAGGGAATGTCCGGTGATACTCCCGCCAGAAACTCAGCCATGCGGGTCAGCTCTGCATCTGAATCGTTGAAACCGCGAATCACCAGCGTGACAATCTCAACCCAGACGCCCATTCCATGCAGGCTGCGGATGCTGTCCAGAATCGGCTGCAGCCGGCCGCCAAGCTGATGGTAGCGCTGCTCGTCAAAGCTTTTAAGGTCCACTTTGTACAGATCAATCCAGGAACGCAGGTATTCAAGGACCTGTGGGGTCCCATTCCCATTGGAAACAAATCCTGTCGCCAGCCCGGCCGCTTTGGCCTGCTGAAAGATGGCAACCGCCCATTCCGAAGTAATCAATGGCTCGTTGTAGGTGCTGACCAGAACTCGGGCGCCCTGGTGCAGGGCTTCCTCGACAATGATTTCGGGCGTAAGGCGCACAGGCGGGACCACGGCACGGGGATCGCGCAGCACCTGTGAACTCACCCAGTTCTGGCAGTAGCTGCAGTGGAGGTCGCACCCCAGCATTCCAAAACTATAGGCGAGTGCTCCGCAGTAAGCGTGGAAGAAAGGCTTTTTCTCGATTGGATCGCACTGCACTCCGCCGGCGTAACCCCATGGAGCAAGGAGAGTCCCGCCGCGATTGAAGCGCACTTTGCATACCCCGGCCTGGCCGTCGGAAATGGGACAGCGATGCCCGCAGGCATAACAGCGTACCCGGTTTCGATCAAGCTTTTCATACAGGCCGGGCGCGGCCTCCCGGACATTTTGCTCAAGTATTTGTTTCAGATCTGCCATGGATGAAGGATGAAGGATGAAGGATGAAAGACGGCCTGACGGCCGCCATTGGAGCTCCGATGCAATGGCATCGCTCAAAAAAGATTTACTCGAAGATGATGCCTGCGCGGCGGATGGTCCCGCCGAGCAGGCTTTTGTTTAGACGACCCGGACTTTGTCGGCCTGCGGGCCCTTGGCCCCTTTGGTCACGACAAACTCTACGGTCTGGCCTTCCTGCAAGCTGCGAAAGCCGCCGCCTTCGACTGCCGAGAAGTGAACGAAAATATCTCCGCCATTCTGGCGGCTGATAAAGCCATAGCCTTTGGCGTCATTGAACCATTTCACAATTCCCTGTTCCATTGTTCTGTACCTTTATTGTTTGTATTTCCTGCTGAGAAGATCAACTGCTACTG
>DATIWA010000381.1:0-3549 GCA_035465515.1 Candidatus Limnocylindrales bacterium
CGAAAGAGCGCGGCCCGACTGCACTTCTTGCGACTGACGAAGAGTGCATTGAAAGAAGTAGCGTTTGGCGGTGGCTTGGAAAACGTGCCTTGGCTTGGGAGTACGACAGACGAATGAACCGGGCTTAAGCACTTTTCTCCGCTGTCAGACTTTCAAAAGTCAAAGGATCAGCCGTAATCATATGACGAAGAGTGTCAATAAACAAATCAGGGCGTT
The DNA here is from genome assembly GCA_035465515.1 of Candidatus Limnocylindrales bacterium. Classification (GTDB taxonomy): domain Bacteria; phylum Acidobacteriota; class Terriglobia; order Terriglobales; family Acidobacteriaceae; genus Angelobacter. The sequence goes on from DATIWA010000381.1 coordinate 217, forward strand.
TTCGCCGATTGAAGCGGAAAGTCATTTCTTCAAGATACGCGGAGAGATGCTTTGCGCTGACTTTATGCCACGTCCCAATGATCCCCCGTTTCAAAAGGGAGAACGCGGATTCAACCGTATTCGTATGCACGTCCCCTTGCACGTAAACTTTTTTCGAATGGTTGATGCGTCTGTGCTTCGCTTTGTCGTGGCCTGCTTTGGGAATGGCAGAATCGTAAGAAGAGAAATCATCGGAGACAAGGACTTCAACATCCTGGCTGACGTTCTCTTGGATGAATTTGGCCAGTGTCCCCGATTTCACGTCTTCCGCGTGAAAGAAACGAAGATCACCGCCACGTTGACGGATACCGAACACGATCTCCTTGTTCCCTTTGTTGCGACCGCCGAAAGCGTTCTTTTGCCGACCGCCCACATAGGTTTCGTCAACTTCCACCGTCCCATCCAACATAGGTTTGTGCGCTCCGGCCATTGCCTTGCGGATGCGGTGGCAGAGATACCACGCGGTTTTGTAGCTGATTCCGAGAGTCCGCTTAACCTGATTGGCAGAGATGCCCTTGCGAGCTTCTACGAGCAGCAGAACGGCCATGAACCATGTTTCCAGCGGAAGGTGAGTGTCGTTGAAGATCGTTTGAGTAATCACGCTGAACTGATAGCCGCATTCTCCGCATTCGAATTTCTTCTGAGTCGGAAGGTCGTAAACCTTCTCGCTCTTGCATCGCACGCACTCAACACCCAAGGGCCAGCGAAGCTTTTTAAGAAGCTCACGGCACCGTTCATCTGTCGAATAGAGAGAATTGATTTCAGGGAGTGTCATGGCTAAAACGCCTCCAAAGAAGCCGCAAAGTCCACTGGCGAGAACGCCTGCACGAAAACTGGCCGCAGGACTGAGAAATGAACTTTTGCAAAAACTGAGGGAGAAAAACGCGCCTTTGGAGCCGCGTAAACCAAAGAAGCCGTGAGCGTTATCTCCATCATGGAGACAGAGTACCAAAATGATTTACCTTCGTCAAGTAAATAATCATCAGCAATGAATTCCTGTTCGTAACTCATCTTGCGATGATGTGCTTCATGGTTGTGGATGTACCGGACCACTGCATCGAGAGTTGACCTGCACACGCTGAAGCCGCCATAGCCGCGCTGCCACGCAAAACCCTTTCCCATCCACTTGGACGAGCTTGCCTTGATCTTCAACACCGCATCCGCCAAGGCGAGAGTGGGCGGAAGCTGGATCAGCATGTGTACATGGTCCTCCATCCCGCCAATCTCGTGCACAAAGATCTTCTGTTGATGGCAAATGCCGGCGAGATACGCCCATGTTCTCGCATGTTTTTCTCTGGGAATCAGCTTGATGCGGTCTTTTGTGCCGAAGACGACATGTATGAAATTTTGGACTAACGCGTGCGCCAATTGCTCTTTCCTCCGGCGCGAATATTCTACTGACGGTGTCAAACTAATTTTGTGTCGCGCCTCCACCCCAGCCAGCCCAAAAAACCAGGCTGGCCGGGGGCCCCGGCCTGAAGGCGCTAGCCATTCCCTTCCACAGCTATCCAGGGCTTGGCCGCCGTGGGCTAACCCGTACGCGCGCCTGAAGGCGCTCCTTGTCGCCAAGCTCACGCCTCCGCCCCCACCTCGTTCCGCTCAACCTTTGCCGCCACGCGGGCCACGCGCTCAAACGACTGCAACCGGTCCGCGTGCTCGTAGGTGTCGGCCACCACAATGACCTCATCAGCACTGGTGTCGCCCGCCAGCTTTTGCAGGCCGGCCATGACCGTAGCTTCCGATCCCACAATCGCCGCGCGCAACTTGCTGTGCACGGCCGCGCGCTCCAGGTCGTCCCACAGCCCTGCGTCGTCCATGGAATCCACCGGCGGCAGCAACTCTACCGGCTGGTTGCGGATCAGCCGCAGAAAGCGCTGCTGGGCGGTCGTGAACAGCCGCCGCGCCGCCGCGTCGGTCTCCGCCGCAATCACCTGCACGGCGACCATGAGGTGCGGCTGGCGCAATGCCGCGCTGGGCCGGAATTGCTCGCGATACAGCCGTGCCGCCGCCATCAGGTAGTCAGGCGCAAAATGCGCCGCAAAGGCGAACGGCAGCCCTTTGATTGCCGCCAGTTGCGCGCTGAAGGTGCTTGAGCCCAGCAACGTGATAGGCACATTGCTTCCCTGTCCGGGAATGGCTTTCACCACCCGGCCCGGCCTGGCCGGCCCGAGATACGTCTGTAATTCTTCAAGAAGCGCCGGGAAATCTCCGTCGCTTTGCTCCAGGTCCCGCCGCAGCGCGCGCATGGTCTGGAAATCAGCGCCGGGAGCGCGTCCCAGCCCCAGATCAATGCGTCCCGGATAGAGCGCGTCCAGCGTTCCGAACTGCTCTGCCACCACCAGCGGGGCATGGTTCGGCAGCATCACTCCGCCGCTCCCTGCGCGGATCGTCTTCGTCGCGCCGGCCACATGGCCGATAAGCACCGGCGTTGCCGAACACGCCAGGCCGGGGATGGAGTGATGTTCCGCCAGCCAGTAACGCTTATATCCCCACTGCTCCGCATGCCGCGCCAGGTCAACCGACCGCGCAATGGCGCTGCCCGCGGACTCTCCCGGCCGCATGCTCACCAGGTCCAACACCGAAACGTCAATTCCATTTTGCATGGCAATTAGATGTGCCGCCCGCCAAAGCGATGCGAAAGACGCATTTCAACGGCTGTCATTCCGCGAACGCCGGGGAGCGCGACTCGCGCGTCGCGACGACGAGCGCAACGGCCTGCTTCCCAGACAAGCGGCTTTTGCGTGCCGTGGGCGCACAGAGGCCCTGGCGATTGTAAAACCTGTTCACGCATTGTACTGCTTCGTGGTAGCTTTAGAAGCTCTTATCAATGTCAGGCTACGCACTGAAGTTCAGGCTTTACCGTTCTCGCGGCACGCGCAGTCCTCTCTCTGCCAGAGGGGCGGTGGCGCTGATCGGCACTCTCCTGGCCGCGGGCGCTTCCTTGCCTGCACGCGCACAGCACGCTGATCATGCGCCGGCGCCGGTTGTAGTGCAGCCGGGTGCGCCAGGGCAGCCCAGCAGGACTCTGCCGCCTTCGATCCGGGCCAAGCTGCCGCCCCGCTCGCCCGCCGACGTCGAGTTCATGCAGGGCATGATCATCCACCATTCGCAGGCGGTCGAGATGACGGCGCTGATTCCCTCGCACACGCAGAACAAAGCTTTGCGCCTGCTGGGGGCGCGTATCAATAGCTCCCAGACTGACGAGATTAACTTCATGAAGCGCTGGCTGGCGGCCCGCGGAAAACCTGTTTCCCTGGCAACGGTCAGGATGCGGAACATGGACATGTCGCGCCA
>DATIWA010000382.1:0-5663 GCA_035465515.1 Candidatus Limnocylindrales bacterium
CAGGGCACACTCGACCTCCTGATTCTCAGGACCCTTCTCTGGGGCCCGGCGCACGGACACGGTATTGCCGTTTCCATTCAGAGCGCCTCGGACGACGTATTGAAAATCGAGCATGGTTCGCTCTACCCGGCCCTGCAGCGGCTTTTGCAGCAAGGATGGATCGCCGGTGAGTGGGGAACCTCAGACAACAATCGACGCGCCAGGTTTTATCGCCTTACCGCAGCCGGACGGAAGCAACTGGCCGCAGAATCTTCAAAATGGGACCGCATGGTACGGGCCATTGGCCGTGTTTTGAATCCTGCCGGGAAAGAGGAGGCATGATGAAGCAGTCCTGGAGAATGATCTGGGCCAAGATGCTGGGACGCAGGAACAACTTTGACCAGGAGTTGGATGAGGAGGTCCGCGCGCACATCGAAATGGAAACTGAAGAGAACGTGGCCGGGGGGATGTCTCCGGAGGAAGCGCGCTTTGCCGCGCTGCGCACATTCGGCAATGTGGCGCATGCGAAAGAAGGAGCGCGCTGGATGTGGACTTTCCGATGGCTCCATGAATTTTTTTATGACGTGCGTTTCGCGCTTCGGACGCTGATCAAGAACCCGGGTTTTACCGCGGTTGCGCTGCTGACATTGGCGCTGGGCATCGGCGGAAACAGCGCCATTTTCAGTGTTGTCAACGCCGTGTTGTTGAAGTCGCTGCCTTACCCGGAGGCAGACCGGCTGGTTGTGCTGGACGAGTACAAGCTGGAGCAGGGGAGCCGAACGGTTTCGTGGATGGATTATCAGGACTGGCGGCAGCAGAGCCAGGCTTTTGACGAACTGGCCGCATTCAAGCTTACCCATGTAACGCTCACTGGAGCCGAGGAGCCGGTGCTGCTACGGGCGGCAGAGGTCTCAGCGCCATTTTTTGATCTTCTCGGCGTTCATCCGGCGACCGGCAGGAGTTTCAGCCAATTGGATGACAAAGCCGGCGCGAGCGCAACGGCCGTGGTCAGCTATGCATTCTGGCAGAGCCGGATGGGAGGCGACGCCAGCATGACGCAGAAAGCGCTCACTCTGGATGGAGTTTCCTATTCGGTGGTTGGCGTGCTGCCTCCCGGCTTCAATTTTTTCGAGAAGCAGGTTGATGTTTATCTTCCGGTGGGGCTGCACGGCAGCGACGCCCTATGGAACCGCCGAGGATTTCACCCCGACCTGCTTGTGCTGGCGCGTCTTCGCGCGGGTGTTTCCCGGGATGCGGCGCGTTCCCAGATGGACACGTTAATGGGCCGCCTTCAGCAGGAGTATCCCCACTCCAACGCCGGAATGCTGGCCAGCGTTACGCCGCTATATCAGCAGAAATTCGGCAGTATTCAATCGATCCTGCTGATGTTATTTGCCGCGGTCGGCTGCGTTCTGCTGATTGCGGCAGTGAACGTGGCGAACCTGCTGCTGGCGCGCGGCTCGGCACGGCGCCGGGAAATGGCAGTCCGCGTGGCGCTGGGCGCCGGCGCAGGCCGGCTTGTGCGACAGTTGCTGGCTGAGAGTGTCACGCTATCCTTGCTGGGATCTGCACTGGGCATTGGTTTTGCCGCTGTTGGGCTGCGTGTGCTGCTCCACCTTGCGCCCCAGGCCATACCGCAGCTGGCAGCGACCCGAGTGGATGGCAATGTCGTGTGGTTTACGCTCGGTCTCTCGCTGGTAACCGGACTTCTCTTCGGCACTTTCCCCGCCCTTCAGGCCTCCAGGGTCAATGTGAGTGCCAGTTTCAAGGAGGACAACCGGAGCGGAGCAGGAAGAGCAGGCAAAAGGTTGCGGTCCATGCTGATGGTCGCGGAAATGGCGTTCGCATTGGTGCTGGTTACAGCCGCCGGATTATTGGTTCGCAGTCTCTTCAACGCAGCCAACGCCGATCCCGGATTCCGTCCCGAGCACATCCTGGCGATGGACGTGATGTTGCAACCTGGCAAGTATGCCGACGCCAGCCAGCAGTCAGTGTTTTACATCCAGGCCGTCCGGCGCCTGCAAGCGTTGCCGGGTGTACGCATGGCCGGCGCTGCGTTCTGTCCGCCGCTGGTCGGTGTTTGTGCCAGCAATGCTTTTACGCTGGCAGACCGGCCCGTGGCGACGGTGGCTGATTTACCGACTGCGGCGGCCAACATTGTTGTTCCTGGATATTTTGAGGCCATCCAGGTACCGCTGCTGGAGGGCAGGTTCTTCACGGAATCGGATACACGGGATTCGCGCCTGGTCGCTATCGTAAACCGGAGCTTTGCGCGTTTGTACTGGCCGAACGCCAGCGCCATCGGGAAGCTGATCAAGGAGGGAGGGCCGGAGAGAAACGAGCCTTTCCGCGAAGTTGTCGGCATTGTAGCCGATATCAAACAGAACGGAATGGATGGCGACCAGAAGCCAGAGGTCTTTTTCCCCGTCACGCAGTTTCCCTTCGCTCCGTGGGATTCTCTCCGTTCGATGACTTTTGTCGTAAGGACCCAGGGCGAGCCTGTGACGGTTATCTCTGACGCAAAGAACGCCGTACAGGTCGTTGACAAGGACCTTCCAGTGACAGCAATTCGTCCGATGAAACAGGATGAAGCAGAGTCCCTGGCTCGCCGTGAGTTCTCAACCGTTCTGCTGGGAGTCTTCGGCGGGCTGGCGCTGATTCTTGCGGCGGTCGGGACTTATGGCGTTATGGCCTACAGTGTGAGCCAGCGACGGCAGGAGATAGGGACTCGCATGGCACTGGGGGCAACGGCGGCAGATGTTCGCAGACTGGTGCTTGGGGAGGCGATGTCTCTTGCCGCCAAGGCCGTCTTGCTGGGATTGGTTGGGGCCTGGATTTCGACTCGCTGGCTTAGAGGACTGTTGTTTGGGGTCAAGGCATCCGATCCAGTCACCTTCGGCGCGGTGTGCACAGCGTTGGCTGCCGTGGCCCTGATTGCAAGCTATGTCCCAATGCGCCGAGCTATCCGGGTGGATCCCGCAACGGCACTGCGCACCGAGTGACGGGGGCGGAAAGCTCACTTCTGCAAATACTTGCGCAATTATGGCTACGTGAGGGCTTACCGCTCGTAATTTCTGCTGATCCCGAGCGCCATTGCAGGCCACTCGGACCAGCGAACCGGATAAAACAGGCAATTCAAAATGAGGCGTGCGCTTGTTGCTGGTCCCATATGATCCCAGAAGCCGTTTTGACTAGAAATCACAAAATGCGGGCTTGGTCTTTGGTCTAAAGCAATCAAACCTGTATCCTTTGTTGCACCCGCTCGGAAGCCCCCCAGCCCAGAGTCCGGTAGCATGCTTTCCAGCAACTTTTCTGTTGCCTTTTGCGAGCTTCTTGTGATACTTTAAACCTTTTGTTTGCAATAACTTGTAACAATGTTGACAAGGCTAAGAATTGCCCCTGACGGGGCGCAAAAAAGCAAACTTAGCTGAAGTGCGCCGCCGTTTTTCGGCAGGCACTCCCCGGGGATGAATCGCATAAGTCCTTTGTTTTCGGGGATGACCTTGGAGAGGGGTAGGGGATATGAGATCGGGTGAGCGGGTGAGCGGGAGGTCGGGTATTCGAAGCCTGAGATTGGCGGTGCTGACGGCGGTTGTGGCCTTTTCAGTCACGATCGCAAGCGCAAAAAGTCCGCTGGGCGCCTCGGGTCATGCCGGCGCGTCAGGCGCGCAAAAGGCAACCGGCGCCGCAAGCGCAACCACTCTTGCCCCAGTGGGGATTTCAAGAGCATTGGCGAAGGAGCGGGCCAATCGCATCACCGGCATACGCTATTACATTGAGTATGTGCTGGCGCCGCACGCCACGTCAGCGCCAGGCAAAGAAGAACTCAAGTTCCGGCTGAAGACGCCGGGTCCCGTGCTGCTGGATTTCCGCGACGGCACGATCAGCAAGCTTACAGTGAACGGCAAAGACCTCGCCGTGAAGCCTGAAAACGGCCATATTGAGCTCCCGGCGGAACTGCTGAAGCTGGCCCCCAACTTCGATGCTGAAGAGGCTGCCAAAGCCGCCGCTGCCGCCGCCAATGCAGTAGACAATCTAGGCCGCCCCACAGGGCCCAAGCCGGGCGAGGAGCCGGTTGCGGCCAGCCCGAACGACAACGTTGTAAATATCGAGTTCAATGCGGCCATTGCGACGGCAGGCAAGGCGATTACGCGTTTTGACGACAAGGACGACGGCAACGAGTACTTCTACAGCCTGTTTGTCCCCATGGACGCCAGCTCGGCGTTTCCCTGTTTTGATCAACCGGACCTGAAGGGGCAGTTCACCTTGCGGGTGACGGCGCCGGAAGACTGGGACGTAATTTCCAACGCTGACACCGATACCGTCTCTTCCATCCGGCCGGGGATACGGCAGACGACCTTCGGATTCACAGTGCCCATCAGTACTTATGTGTTTGGCTTTGCAGCGGGGCCTTTTGCCAGGATTCCGGCGAGGAACGGCGGCCCAACGATCTATGTTCGAACGTCACAAGAACAGCGGGCGGAGAAGGAAGCGCCTGAGGTGCAGAAGATTACGGCTGACGGGATGAAGTACATGCAAAGGTATTTCCAGCAGCCCTACCCGTTTCCCAAATATGATCTGGTGCTGATCCCCGGTTTCGCTTACGGCGGAATGGAACATGCAGGCGCGACTTTCCTGCGCGAGGAATCCGTTCTGTTCCGCACGGCCCCGACGCACAGCGACCATCTGAATCGGGACATTCTGCTGCTGCATGAACTGACGCACCAGTGGTTCGGCGACATGGTGACCATGCGCTGGTTTGACGACCTCTGGCTGAAAGAGGGCTTTGCCCAATACATGGCCTACCATGCGCTGGCAGACATGATGCCGAAGGAAGACATCTGGAAGCGCTTCTACCAGGCGATCAAGCCGGCGGCCTACAGAATAGACTCCACCCGGGGCACCACGCCGATCTACCAGGACATAGGCAACCTCAAGGACGCCAAGTCCGCGTATGGGGCAATCGTGTATTCCAAGGCCCCCGGCGTGCTACGGCAACTGGCATTTGTGCTGGGCGAAGACAAGTTCCGCGACGGGCTGCGGCTCTACCTGAAGGAGCACGCGTTTTCCAACGCAGAGTGGGCCGACCTGGTGCACGCATTCGAGAAGGTGTCGGGAAAACCGCTGGAAAACTGGGCGGACGTCTACATCAAGCGCCGGGGCATGCCGCAGGTGGACGTGCAGTGGAGCTGTGATGCAAGAACCGGCGCCACTCGTATTGATCTGGCGCAGCATAACGTGCTGGGTGCGGGCGGCCTCTGGCCGATTTCAAACCAGATCCTGATGAAATATCCGTCAGGCCAGGCCACCAAGCGCGTGGACTGGCAAACAGCGAGGACCCGAGTGCTGTACAAGGGGAAGGGATGTCCGCAATGGGTCTTCGCCAACGACCAGGACTATGCCTACGGGCGGTTCCTGCTGGATGCGCGCAGCCGCCGGGCGGTGATCGCGCAACTGGGAGACACGCCGGATGTGTTCCAGCGGACGCTTCTGTGGGGATCTCTGTGGGATTCGGTGCGGCAGGCTGAACTGAATCCGAAGGAATATGCCGAACTGGCGTTGCGTCTGCTGCCGGCGGAGAAGGACGAGTCTTTGGCGCAGAGCATTATCGGGCACCTGGACACGGCGCTGCATCGCTACGTGAGCGCGCAGATCAGGGCGCAGCTTGTTCCCAGGGCGGAAGC
>DATIWA010000383.1:0-5394 GCA_035465515.1 Candidatus Limnocylindrales bacterium
TTTCCACTTTGGACGCGGCGCCAATGCTGAAAACGTCCAGAATGTCTTCCGAAGGCTCCTCCTGCTGTTTGAAAGTATCCAGTTCCTCCAGCAGGCCTTTCAGTCCCTTGCATTCGGTCTCCTGCGGCTGCTCGCCCAGTCCATCAAATACCTGTTCCAGGCGTTGCACCTGCTTTTCCGTCTGCGCCTGATGTGTGGAAAAGGCCTTCTGCAGCTGGGAATCCCCCGCCTGCTCGGCCTGTTCGCCCAGCGCGTCCACAAGTTTCCGCTCGGCATCCAGAATGTCTGCCAGTTCGTGTAAGAAAAGTTCGTGGGCAGTATGCATGTTTTCCTCCGTGACCTCTTCGGGTAAGATGCGATACTGTAGCCAAGGCTGCCTTCCCCAAAATCAGGAATCCATGCACGGTTTTTACAGTCGTTTTCTCGAATCCGTAGAGAAGTTCCCTGGCCATCTCGCGACAGAGATGCAGCGGGCATCCGGCGCTGTGGAAGGCCATACGTATGCTGAACTGCGCCGCATGAGCGAGTCGGTGGGACGCTGGCTGAACGAATCCGGCGTGTCCGGCGGTGTGCGTTGCGCCATCATGGCTGCCAACGGGCCATTGTGGGTGGCAGCGTACCTCGGTGTCATGTCCGCTGGCGGCGTGGCCGTGCCCATGGATACCGCCTTCAACGCTCATCAGGTAAACAAGCTGCTCTGGGACTGCGGAGCCACCCTCATCTTTGCCGATGCAAAGCACCTTCCTGTGGTGGAACAAGCCGTAAAAGAAACCCTGGTGCGGGTGGTCATGATTGACGGCTCAGGCGAGGGCCGCTACTCGAATCTCCTGGGCATGTTTGCCGCCGGGCCCGGCAACTTCCATCCAGCCCCCATCCATGATGATGACCTGGCCGTGATCATGTACACCTCCGGCACCACCTCTGATCCCAAGGGGGTTATGCTGACCCACGCCAATTTGCTGGCCGAAGCCAGCTCGGTTTTCAGCTTTCTGGATGTCGGGGACACAGATTCCATTCTGGCTGTGCTGCCGCTGTTTCACGCCCTGGCCCAGATGGCCAATCTCCTGCTCCCCTTTGCGGCGGGCGCCCGCATCGTCTACCTGGAAGAGATGAACACCACGGAGTTGCTGCGCGCGCTCAGGGAGCGCAACATCACGCTGTTCTGCTGCGTGCCGCAATTCTTTTACCTGATCCACGAACGCGTGATGCAGGAGGTAAAGAAGCGTTCCTGGGCGGCCCGGACCGGCTTCCGGGTGATGCTCAGCATCTCCGGCGCGGCCCGCAGGCTGGGTCTGAATCCCGGACGGCTGCTTTTTGCCAGGATACACAAGCTGCTGGGACCCAGGATGCGATACCTGATCACCGGCGGTTCGGCATTTGACCCGAAGATCGGGCGCGATTTGCAGAAGCTCGGCTTCAACGTGCTGCAAGCCTACGGCCTCACCGAAACCAGCGGCGGCGCCACCTGCACCCGTCCCTGGCCCAACATCATGGGATCGGTGGGCCGGCCCCTGCCCGGCGTACAGGTCAAGCTGGTGGACCCGCAGCCGGTGGAGGGCATTCCCTACCCCGTGGGCGAAGTTGCCATTGCCGGCGCCATCCTGATGAAGGGATATTACAACCGGCCGGACGCAACGCGGGAGACCATTCGCGATGGCTGGCTCTACAGCGGCGACCTCGGGTACCTGGATGATCGCGGCATCCTGTTCATCACCGGACGCAAGAAAGAAATTATCATCCTGAGCAACGGCAAGAACCTTTACCCGGAAGAAATCGAGTCGCATTACCTGCGCAGTCCTTTTATCAAGGAAATCTGCGTCCTTGGGCTCATGAGCAGGCCGGGAGATCCTTTTTCGGAGCGTCTGCATGCGGTGATCGTTCCGGACTTTGATGTTTTGCGCGAACGCAAGATCGTGAACGCGCGTGAGGTCATCCGCTTTGACGTGGAGAACCTTTCCATGCAGCTTCCCGGCGCCAAGCGGATTCTGAGCTTCGATCTCTGGCGTGATCCTCTGCCCCGCACCACCACGCGCAAGTTGAAGCGCTTTGAGATCCAGCGGCGCGTCCAGGCCGGTGAAGGCTCCGGACAGGAAAACGCCGGGACCATCGCCGAAGAACCGACGGCGGAAGAGGCCGTCTGGCTGGCGCAGGCGGACGTGCAGAAAGCAATCAGCATCATTCGCCAGGCCAGCAAGACGCAAAAGCCGGTCATGCCTTCCGCCAACCTGGAACTGGACCTTGGCTTTGATTCCATGGAGCGCGTGGAACTGGTGGTCGCGCTCGAACGCGAATTCGGCGCCGAGGCCGACGACAGGGTCATTTCCCAGGTATATACGGTGCGCGAGCTGGTGGAGACCATTCTCCAGGCCCGCGGCGGAACGGCGGGCGCGCGTCCTGCGCTGCCCGGCTGGGATGCGGTGCTCGCGGCCGAGCCGGACGATCCGGCCGTCCTCTCCGCCTTGCACAGCAGCGTACTCCTTACCTTTCTGTGGTTCCTGCTGGGCAAGATCGCAGGAGTGGTGGTGCGCGTATTCTTCGGCCTTACTGTGAGCGGCAGGGAAAAGCTGCCGCAGAAGGGCCCCTTCATTCTCTCGCCCAATCATCAGAGCTTTCTTGATGGCCCGGTGGTGGCCAGCCTGATTCCCTGGCGCCTCTTTAAAAACATGTTCTATGTGGGGACCAGCGAGATCTTTGGCCAGGGGATTTTCAATTTCCTGGGCCGGACTTTCAAACTGGTTCCGGTGGATCCCGATTCCAACCTGGTCAATGCCATGCGCGCCGGCGCTTACGGCCTGAAGCAGGGCAACAACCTGGTCCTGTATCCCGAGGGCGAGCGTTCCATCGACGGCACGCCGAAAAAATTCAAGAAGGGCGCGGCCATTCTTTCAGCCCACCTGAAGGTGCCGATCTATCCGGTGGCGCTGGAAGGATTTTATGAAGCCTGGCCGCGCAGCCGGAAGTTCCCGCGCCTGGCGAAATTGAAGGTGCAGTTCGGCGATCCCATTGGGCCTCCCGAGTCGCTCGGCAATCCGGAAGATACCTACAGGAAGCTGACAGAGAAGCTCCGCAACCGGGTGGTGGACATGTGGGAGGGAATGCGTGAGAAGCAGGACGAGCCGGAGGCGGTGATCGCCGGCGATTGATGGCCGTCGCCTCTCCTGAAGCGCATACCGGCCGCCAGCAAAAACCGCCTGCCGAAGCAGGCGGTCTGTAACACAACGGTTGGCGTCTATCCAGCCTTCTCCATCGCCGGCAGGGAGACGTCACGGCGCTCCACCATCTCCTTGGTGACTTCGAATTCCTTCACGCGTTTCTGGCTGGGCAGGTGATACATGAGGTCGAGCATGAGTTCTTCCAGGATCATCCGCAGGCCGCGCGCGCCGACCTTGCGCTGCATGGCTTCACGGGCGATTGCCGCCAGGCCGCCGTCAGAGAAGCGCAGCTTGACGTTCTCAAACTCGAACATGCGCTGGTACTGCTTGACGATGGCGTTGCGCGGCCGCGTGAGAATCTCGATCAGCGCGGCTTCGTCAAGATCATTGAGGATGCCGACCACCGGCAGGCGGCCGACAAATTCCGGGATCAGGCCGAAGCGAACCAGGTCCTGCGGCTCCGCCTTCTGGAGAAGTTCGGTGTCGCGCTTGCTCGCTTCCGTAAATTCCTTTTCCTTCTGCTCGCTGGTGCGGAAGCCCATGGATTTCTTGCCGATGCGCCGGGCCACGATCTTTTCCAGGCCCACGAACGCCCCGCCGCAGATAAACAGGATATTGGTGGTGTCCACCGGAGTGAACTCCTGGTGGGGATGCTTGCGCCCTCCCTGCGGAGGCACGTTGGCGATGGTGCCTTCCAGGATTTTCAGCAGCGCCTGCTGCACGCCTTCTCCGCTGACGTCCCTGGTGATCGAAGGGTTTTCGTCCTTGCGGCCGATCTTGTCGATTTCGTCTATGTAGATGATGCCCGTCTGCGCGCGGCCCACATCGCCGTCCGCTGCCTGAAGCAGTTTCAGTACGATATTTTCCACGTCCTCACCCACGTAACCCGCCTCGGTCAGCGTGGTCGCGTCCACAATGGCAAAGGGCACATCGAGCATGCGCGCCAGCGTCTGGGCCAGCAGCGTTTTGCCCGTACCTGTCGGGCCGATCAGCAGAATGTTGGACTTGGCCAGCTCCACCTCGCTGCCCTTGGCCCGGTTCATGTGGATCCGCTTGTAGTGGTTGTAGACCGCAACCGAAAGCTTCTTCTTCGTCTGCTCCTGGCCGATGACGTATTCGTCCAGAAAGACCTTTACCTCCTGCGGCTTGGGCAGGTGATTGGGAGCGGCCGCGGCATGGGATTCGGTGCGGTCATCCTCCAGGATGGAGTTGCAGACGGCCACGCACTCATCACAGATGTATGCGCGCGGGTAATCACTGGGGGAAGAAATGAGTTTGGCCACCGCGTCTTGCGACTTGTGGCAGAACGAACAACGAAGTGTTTCTTCCGGCGATCTTGGCTTCACGTCAGTAACTCCTTGGATAAGACGGACCATACTTCGGGCCAGCGGTCCGGCTGTGGACTCCCCATCTACTTATGTTTATAGATGATGTCGTCAATAATGCCATATTCTTTGGCTTGCTGCGCGTTCATGATGAAATCCCGCTCCACGTCCTTTTCCACTTTCTCAAGCTTTTGCCCGGTATGTCTGGCCAGCATCTGATTGGTAATCTCTCTCATGCGCAGGATTTCTCTAGCATGTATATCAATATCCGTGGCCTGTCCACTAAGGCCAGACATCAAGGGTTGATGAATAAGAATCCTAGAAGTGGGTAGGGCAAAACGCTTACCCGCAGCGCCCGCGCACAGCAGGGTGGCAGCCATACTCGCCGCCTGGCCGCAGCAGATGGTCATCACGTCAGGCCGAACGAATTGCATCGTGTCATAGATCGCCATCCCGGCCGTAATCGAGCCCCCGGGCGAATTGATGTAGAGCTGTATGTCCTTCTCCGGGTCCTCCGCTTCCAGGAACAGGAGCTGGGCAATGACCAGATTCGCGATCGTGTCGTCGATCGGGGTGCCAATAAAAATGATGTTGTCCCGCAGCAACCGCGAATAAATATCGTAAGCGCGTTCTCCGCGGCTCGTCTGCTCAACCACCATCGGTACAAGTGCCATATCTCCTTTTCCTCCATCAGGGCCGGCGTTTTCACGCCCGCCGTACAGCCGGTTACGACTTGTTATATAAAAAGTTTAACGCTTTTTCGCTGCGCATGCGTGCCCGGATCCGCTCCAGCCCCTGGTCCTTGGCTAACTGGCTGCGCACTTCCTCCGGCGTCTGGTGCGTGTGATGGGCCAGATGGAAGACCTCCTGCTCCAGGTCTTCGTCGCTGATCTGGAGGTTCTCCTTCTCAGCGATCT
>DATIWA010000384.1:0-4333 GCA_035465515.1 Candidatus Limnocylindrales bacterium
GGAATCACATGGCCCTTCATACTCCGGTCATTCTCTGCCTATGTATCTCGTAAGAGAGGGGATACGCAGGATTGATTACGGGACGTTAGCGGAAATATATGCTCAATACAGAAGCCGCTATTTATTTCGCGCTCTGCCGGCCGTTGAAGGACCGGTATGAGCAAACTGCCGGTCAATGCTCTCGGCGATCTCGTCGCGGACGCGCCGGAACGCCTTGAGTTTTTCCTCATGGCTGCCTTGCACCGCCGCCGGATCGTCAAATGACCAGTGCAGAAGATGAAGAGCCCCGGGGAAGATGGGGCAGGATTCCCGGGCGCGGTCGCATACGGTGATCACATAAGCAATGCTTTCGCCCAGAAACTCGGAGACGCTCTTTGACCTTTGGCCTGCAATATCAATCCCCAACTCGCGCATGGCCTCCACCGCCAGCGGGTTCAATCCCGCCGGATGCGTGCCCGCGCTCAGGACTTCGTACTGCTCGCCGGCCCGGCGCCGCAGGTAGCCTTCCGCCATCTGGCTGCGCGCCGAATTGCCGGTACAGAGAAAGAGCACTTTTGTCTTCATGAATTCTCTCCGGCTATCCGCGCAGAGCCGCTTGGCGGGCCGGTTCAATCGCAACAGCTCCCGCTTCAGGGAAGTACCTGCGCTGAAAATGCAGAGCGACATTCACCAGGGCGATCATGACCGGCACCTCCACCAGCGGACCGATCACCGCCGCGAAAGCCGCGCCTGAATTGATGCCGAACACGGCCACGGCCACGGCAATGGCCAGTTCGAAATTGTTGGAAGCCGCGGTGAAGGAGAGAGTGGTGGTCTGGGAGTAGCCGGCGCCCAGTTTCTTGCCAAGGTAGAAAGAGACCAGAAACATGGCCACGAAGTAGATCAGCAGAGGCAGGGCGATGCGCAGCACGTCCAGGGGCAGCCGCACGATGTAGCCGCCTTTGAAGGAGAACATCACCAGAATAGTAAAGAGCAGGGCAATCAGGGTGAGCGGGCCCACGCGCGGCACAAAGCTGCGCTCATACCATTCGCGGCCCCTGGTGCGCAGAAGAAGCGTCCGCGTGAGGAACCCGGCGATGGCCGGTATGCCGAGATAAATCAACACGCTCTTCGCAATGTCGGCGATGGAGACGTTGACCACGGCCCCGTGCAGCCCCAGTTTGGCGGGCAGGAAAGTGATGAACAGCCAGGCATACACCGAATAGAAGAAGACCTGGAAGAGCGAATTGAAGGCCACCAGGCCGGCTGCGTATTGCGTGTCGCCCCGGGCCAGCTCGTTCCAGACGATCACCATGGCAATGCAGCGGGCCAGCCCGATCATGATCAGCCCGGCCATGTATTCCGGATAGCCGCGCAGGAACACCACGGCCAGAACAAACATCAGCACCGGGCCAATCACCCAGTTCTGCAACAGTGAGAGGCCGAGGATTTTGCGGTTGCGGAAAACCTCGTGCAGCTCTTCGTACCGCACTTTGGTAAAAGGCGGGTACATCATGACGATCAGGCCAATGGCGATGGGCAGGGAAGTGGAGCCGATGCTGAACTTCTCCAGCATCGGCACAACGCCGGGCACCAGCCAGCCCAGCGCGACTCCCATGGCCATGGCGGCAAAGATCCAGGCCGTCAGGTACCGGTCAATGAACTTCAGCCGCCGCGCCGCTGGTCCGTTCATATCGCACCCATGCCGTCCAGGGGCCTTGCGGGCTTCGTGGCGCGCACAAACGCGCTGATGAACTTGCGGTCCACCTGCGCGGCGATGGCGTCCAGGTCCATGCCCTGGGCCTGGAGGAAGACGCGAGCATCTTCGATGGTGTAGACGCGCGTCGGTTCGACCTCGACGGCCTCGAATCCAGCAGCGGCCAGCTTCTGCGCATATTCTTTATCGCCGAGCGCTCCGGCCACGCATCCCGCCCAGAGCAGGAGGCTCTTGCGGATCTCCGCCGGCACCTCGCCGCGCACAACGACGTCGGAGACGGCGAAGCGCCCGCCCGGCTTCAGCACGCGGAAGGCCTCGCGCAGCACCTGGTCTTTGTCGGCGGATAGGTTAATGACGCAGTTGGAGATGATGACGTCCACGGAATTGTCGGGAAGGGGAATGTTTTCGATTTCGCCGCGAAGAAACTCCACGTTGGTCACGCCGGCTTTCCTCTGGTTTTCGCGCGCCAGCGCCAGCATGTCGTCGGTCATATCCAGGCCGTAGGCTTTGCCCGTGGGCCCAACGCGCCGGGCGGAGAGCAGAACGTCAATGCCGCCGCCGGAACCCAGGTCCAGCACCACCTCGCCCGGCTTGAGCTCGGCCAGGGCCGTGGGATTGCCGCAGCCCAGCGATGCCTGGATGGCTTCTTCCGGCACCAGGCCGGCCTGCACCGAATCGTAGAGGTTCTGGGTGATGGGGTCAGCCCCGCTGCCGCAGCAGCTGGAAGGTCCGCAGCAGCCTGTGCCCGCGCCGGAAGAGACGCGCCGCGCCGCCTCGCCATATTTTTCTTTCACTGCTTCCTTGATCGTCGTATCTGCCATTTTCAGTACTCCTACTTGCAGCAGGTAATCTGCTGTGGTTCCACGGCCTTGTTGCGCGTGCAGCATTCGGCATAGAGAAAGCCGAGCAGGTCGCGCAGCGCCTCGGTATTCGCGGTATAGCGGAGATACGTTCCTTCGCGCTGTACGCGCACCAAATCTTCGTTTTTCAGTTTTTCCAGATGATGGGAAAGCGTGGAGCTGGCGATCTCCATTTCCTGGCTGATCTCATTCACCACCATGCCCTGGGGATGGGCGGAGAGCAGCAGCCGCATGATGCACAGCCGGGGCTCGGTCCCCATGGCGGAAAGCATGTCCGCGTAGCGGGTAATTTCGTTTGTTCTGGAGAGAGTTGCCATCCAAACCTCGTCTGCTTTTATATTTCTACAACAATCGAAATATGATGTCAAGAGAGCGGCCCGCAGCAGAACGGGGCAGGCGGGGGGACCCGGGAAGCTAACGCCTTATTACCTCTGTAACTTTGTAAGGCGTGGGAAGGGCGATACGATTCCTCTCATTAAGTAAGTGTGTGAACTGGAAGCCCACACGCGGAGAATCGAGAAGGTGAATAAACTCCTCCAGCATTTCTCTTACCGGCTATGGCCGGCCATCGCCGTTTTGCTGCTTGGTCTGCCCTGGAATGCCGCTCACGCGCAGGGGCCGGCGCGCAAACTCAAGTCCAGCATCCAGCCCGAATACCCGGAACTGGCCAAACGCAACAACATCCGAGGGACAGCCCGCGTTCAACTGCTGATTGCCACTAATGGCAAGGTCAAGCACGTGAAGGTATTGGGCGGCAATGCGGTACTTGCGCAGGCCGCGGTTGACGCCGTCATGAAGTGGAAGTATGAACCGGCGTCCGCGGAAACCACGTTGGTGGTGAAATTCGACTTTGATCCGCTTGCGCCGCCCAACCATAATTGACGCGCGCCTCTTTTCTTCAGTATTTCCAGGAATTGTCAGCTCCCGCCGGCGAATGCTGTGCAATGTAGGCAGCCATTGTGCTGATCAGCTCCGCCTGGTTCAGCGGAGACCAGCCGTGGCCCTTCATGGGCCGTCCATATTCAAAGGAACCGCCGTAAGCGGGATTGCTGGTTCCACGCAGGAAGTCCTCCAGGCGGTACACGGCAAGATTCAGGAAGAAGTTGTCCATATCGCCGCAATAGAGATGAAGCTTGCCCACCAGCTGCGGGCCTATGCTCGGCCAGTTCTGCTGCAGGTAGTAGCGTAGATCATAGCCATGGTCGCGCATGTAGAGCGCCACACGGGGATCGATCCTTCCTGTTTCCTTGTCCCACAGGGGTTTGGGATAGCCATCCACGCCGACCGGACCGTACACTGCCTCCCAGGCTTCATATTGCTGTCCTGATCTGCCGTGGCTGCCCAGCACTTCTTCCAGTTGGCTCATCTGCCGCATGGTTACGTCAGTCTGGCCTTCCACTGTCCGCTCCATGGGGCGTTCCGGGACCGGAGGATCAAAACCTGGAGCGAGAAATGCGCTCACGTCGTTGTAGATGTCCACCATCTGGTAGCGTGTGAAGTCCACCGGATCAGGGTAGAAGGTCCAGGTGCCGCCAAAGAAATCAGGGTGCAGGACCTGGAGGGCCAGCGATTCCCATCCGCCGGTTGAACCTCCGGTAAGCAGGCGGGCATACGGCCGGCGAATGATGCGGAAGTGCTGTTCGATATAGGGAATCAGCTCCTGCATGATGGCGTCGCCGTACGGGCCGTTGTTGGCCGAGTTCACGGCGTAGGAATCGTCAAAGTATGGGGTGGGATGCTGAAAGGTCACGGCGATCATCCGTGGGAAATTGGGCGA
>DATIWA010000385.1:0-5385 GCA_035465515.1 Candidatus Limnocylindrales bacterium
GGGACCGGGAAAGGACCTTGTCTATGCGGTGGGAGCCAAAGGGAACCGCATGCTCGTCATGCTGCATGGCCGCGACAAGGTGAAATTCCGGGAAGGCCAGCGGTTCGATGTTCGGGGGTCGCTGCAACTGCCGCCCGCCGCGGCATCGTTGCGCGAGGAATGGAAGCTGTCAAAGAAGCAGGCCGCGCAAATCAGCAGCGAAAAGGTCTATCTCGATGCTTCCAGCGTGAGCGCGGCAAACTGAATTACTTTGCGCTGGAACACGTCATAAGACTCGACTGGATGCCAGCCTGAGGGACTATCCGAACCATCCGCTGCGATAGGCCACCCACCAGCACAGGACCAGGAGCGGAAGCGTAAGCGCCAGACTCCAGTAAATGGGCAGCAGCAGGTCCAGCGCCAGGCCGGATATCGTAAAAAGCAGCCAGAAGATCTTTCGCTCCACACCGTCAAGCTTACCTCGTCTCCCGCCAAAACGTCTGCTGGCGTCTGGCCATGACCTGAGGTGCAAAAAAGAAGGGGCGCGGAAGCGCCCCTTCTTTACGCTCACTTTCCCGCTTACTGCCCGCTGGCCTCATACGGCGCGAGTTGACCGGCGATCTTGCTTTTGTCTCCGACCACCACAATCGTCATTTTGGAAGGCGCCAGGTACTTTTCCGCCATCTGCTGCACCTGTTGCGGAGTCACCGCGTACACATGCTGGACGTAATTCTTCAGGTAGTCATCGCCCAGCCCGTGCAGATCTACAAAGATGAGCTGGCCAATGATTCCCAACCGCGAAGAGTTGCGCAGAACGAAGATGCCGGCCAGGTAGTCCTTGATGCCCTGGAGTTCCTGGTCGCCGGGCGCTTCTTTCTGAAGCCGCTCAATCTCCCCGAGGATCTCTTTGATCGAGGGACCGGTTACGGCGGTGGTTACGTCGGCAACTTCAGCCCAGTAACCGCTGCGATAACGCGCGGCAAGCTGGCTGAAGGGCGAATAGGTGTAGCCCTTCTGCTCGCGGATGTTGGAGGTGATGCGCGAACCGAACGAGCCGCCCAGCAGAGTATTCATCACCGACATGGCAACGTAGTCAGGACTGCTGGGATCAATGGTGGGCAGGCCAATGTACACCGTGGACTGCGCCGCGTTGGGCCGGTCGATCAGCGTGAACTCATGTTTGGCTGAAGTTTTGGGAACGTTGATCAGCGGCTCCGGTCCCTTTGCCCAGGCGGAGAATGAATCCATCACCGTCTTCTTCACCGCGGCAGCGTCAAACTTGCCGGCCACGTAAATGTGGGTGCGCTGCGCTCCAAAGTTGCCCTTGTAAAACTTCTGCACGTCGGCGATGGTGTACTTCTTGAGCATCTCCTCCGTGGGAAAGACGCGCCCGTAGGGATGGTCAGGATAGAGCGCCTTCATGAATGCTTCCCGGGCCAGCGGCTGCGAACGTGATTTTTCGATCGCCAGGTTGCGGAGAAAATCCTGTTTTATTCGGCCCAGTTCCGATTCCGGCAGCAATGGATGCTGGACGACATCAGCCAGCAGGTCCACGGCTTTGGGAGCGAACTCGGAAAGCACGTCGATATAGACCTGGGTCTGGTCGGCGTCGGCGCCCACTTCAATCGAGCCGCCCATGGAAGCCGCCTGCTGCGCTACCTGTTCGGAGGTGCGGGAGGTTGTTCCACCTTCCTTCATCAGCGTGCCCGTGATATCGGAAATCCATACCTGATCGCCGGGCTCGTTCAGGCCTCCCGCGCGGACCGTGACCATCACTGTCGCCTTGGGGAGGTTTCCATAAGGAACCAGGGTGACGTGCATCCCATTGGGAAGCGTGAACGTCTCCCGTGGCGGGACATTGAACGGTTTGGGCGGCCCGCCGGGTGGAGGTGTTTGTTTGTGCGAGGCCGCTGCCGCGGGCTTGCCGGCTGCGGCAGGCGCCTTTTGAGCCAGCGCCCCGCTGGACGCCGTCCAGGCCAGAGCCATGCCGGCCGTAAGCAGTAGTCTGATCACATTTCTCTTTTTCATGGCTCCTCCTCAGTTGCCCGCGCCGGGTTTGGCGGGCTCATCTGCCGCTGCTTTGGGCTCCAGCACCAGAACGGTGTGGTTCCCGGGCCTCAGATACTCCTGCGCCGTCTTTTGGATCAGCGCCGGGGTGATCTTGCGGAACTGTGATTCCAGCGTGTTGATGCGCGCCGGGTTGTCGTCAAAGAGCGCGAAGCTGCACAGCAGGTCGGCCAGGCCGATACCGTTGCCGTTGCCGATGCTGTCGTAAAGGCTGGAGCGCAGTTTCACCAGGGAGCGATCGAGCGTCTTCTGGTCAATGGGCTTCTTTTGCAGGGGCTCGATCACCGAGTCCATGGCGGAAACAACCGTGTCCGGCTTCACGTTGTTGTCATAGAACAGGTATGCCGTCCACAGCATGGGCCCGTTGTAGTTGTACATGTTGCCCAGCAGGTTGACGCCGCCATCCACTTCGTCGGTAAGGGCCCGCTTTTTGACCAGCTCGTCATGGAAGCGGCTGTCATCGCCCTGCAGCAGAAGCTGGTTGATGATTCCCATGGCGTAATATTCGGGCGTATTGCGCTGCGGCATGTGATACGCCACGGCAATCGCCGGACGCCTGGCTTGCGCGTCGATTTTTGTGGCGCGCTTCTCTTTGTCCTGGCGCGGCTCAGTCAGATCAGGCAGCCTGGGCTGCGGCGGAGACGGTATGGCTGCGAAGTATTTGGTGATCCACTTTTTGGCCTGCGCCGGATCAAAGTCTCCCACCACCGCCAAAGCCGCGTTGCTGGGAACATAATACGTTTTAAAAAATTTCTCCACGTCGGGGACTTTGGCGGCCTCAATGTCCTTGAGGTCTCCATAGAAGTTATGGGCGTTGTACCAGTTGGTATTGGCGTACTGCGGAATGTCCAGCCATGGGAAGCCGCCGTACGGGCGGTTCAGCACGTTGACCTTCACTTCGTTGCCGACCACGCCTTGCTGGTTCTTCAGGTTCTCTTCCGTGATATTGAGGCCGCGCATGCGGTCGGCTTCCGCCCATAACATGGTTTCCAGCTTGTTGGATGGAAGGGCCTCAAAATAGTTGGTGAAGTCAAACCGGGTGGAGCCGTTCAGGATGCCGCCGTTTTTCTGCACCAGCCTGATGAATTCCATTTTGCCCAAATTCTGCGAGCCCTGAAACATCATGTGCTCAAACAGGTGCGCAAACCCGGTGCGGTCGCGCGGTTCCACGCGAAAGCCGATCCGGTAGTAAACCGCAATGGCCACGGTGGGCGCGGTGTGGTCCGGTGACAGGACGACGCGGAGGCCGTTCGGGAGCTTGTAATACTCCACCGGCACATGCAGCCCCGCGGCCGGCGCTTTGGCCGCGGCCGAGGCCGGCAACTTGCTTCGTTTCGCTTTGGTTTGTGCTCCTGCCATGCCGACACTCAGGATCAGCGCAAGAGCAAGAGAGAACAGGCGGGTAGAACTCATGTGCCCTCCACAGGACGATTGCTTACGGGAGTATGTGACTAAGCTATGTTGGCAAATCAGAAAAAGCAAGAGTATCAAGCCTTAGACGGGCGCCGCCTTCGGAGGATAGCAGGACGACAGCGCTAAAAGTGGTTGCGCAGCTGGGCAAACCGCTCAACTTCCAGCAGGCGCACGCCATCGGGCGGCGAATCCACTGTTTCGTGCTCCAGGACCCAGGTCATGTCGTGAGGAACAAAGACGGCGTTGATGCCGGCGGCCATGGCGGGGTTGATGTCCGAACGCGGGCTGTTGCCGATCATCCAGGTGGTCGCTGGAACCAGTTCGTATTTGGCGACGATCTCTTTGTAGATCGAGGGTTCCTTTTCAGCCACGATCTCCACGGCGGCAAAGTAGGACTTGATCCCGGAGCGTTCGACCTTGCCGGCCTGTTCCGTGATGTCGCCCTTGGTCATCACGATGAGCTGGTGCTGCCGGCCCGACAGGTATTCAAGCGTTTCGGGAACGCCAGGGATCAGCTCAATGGGATAGTTGGAAACTTTGTGGGCGAAGCCCCAGATAAATTCGTGCAGAGCAGGGGTGACCGGCGATTCCGAAAGCTGCTCAAAGCATTTCACCAGCGAATGAGCAAAGCTGTGCGAGCCGTAACCGCGTTCCAGGATGGTTTCCCGCTCCACCTGGTTCAAAAAGAGGCGGACTTCCTGGGGCGACATGTGCTGATGGTTGAGCCGCTCGATAAAATCGGCAATCGCCTGCTCGAAATAGACGTTGTTCTCCCAAAGCGTGTCGTCAGCGTCAACCAGCAGGGTCTGGGGAGGAGCAAATGGGCACATGGTCGGGACTATCATAAACGGTCGGGAAACGCCGCGCCGCCATCGCCCGTGGCGCGCGAAGAGCCTGGCGGAAGAAGGTGGACACTCGGGATGCGGCTGCTAGAATCAAGACGATGAAAACAGACCGCCTTTTTCTCCTGATTACCGCCATTTTATTGCTCTCCGGAGGCATGTTTGCCCAGGCCGGGCGCCGCGCCGCCGCAAGGCCCAAGCCGGCTGACAAGTGCGTTATCCATGAGCCGATTCATGAAGATCTGGCCCAGCAAGTGGCCAAGTTCAAGCTGGTTTCCATGCCCTTCAGCGTGGTGGGGTTGAGCGACAATGAACGCAAGATGGTTTACAAGCTGGTGGACGCGTCGCGTTTCCTCGAAACCATCTACTGGAAACAAAGTGACCCCAAGGGCCTGGAACTGCTCAAGCGCATCAGCGGGTGTAACCAGGTGCAAAACCAGAAGCTGCGCCGCTTCCTGACCATCAATGGAAGCCGTTATGACCTGCTGGAGAACAACAAGCCTTTTGTCGGCAGCGACAGGTTCCCGCCGGGACGCGCGCTGTATCCTGCCGGTCTCACCCGCGAGGAGATTGAGGCCTACGTGGCCAAACACCCGGAAAAGAAGGAGCAGATATACAGCCCTTATACGGTCATCAAGCGCCGCGGATCTCAGCTGATCGCCGTGCCGTATCACGTGGAGTACAAGCCGTGGCTGGCCGGCGCGGCGGCCGCGCTGCGGGAAGCCGCGGCGCTCAGCCCGGACAAGGCCTTTGCCAACTTCCTCCGGCTGCGCGCCGACGCCCTGCTCACCGACGACTACTACAAGAGCGACCTGGCATGGCTGGACCTGGAAAACCCCAGGTTCGATGTGATCTTTGCGCCTTATGAGACGTATCTGGACGACGTGCTGGGCGTGAAGACCTCCTACGGCGCCGCGGTGATGATTCGCGACGAGGCCGACAGCGCCAAGCTCTCAATGTTCATGAAGTATGTCCCTGAAATCCAGGAGGCGCTGCCTCTGGCCCCGGAAGACAGGCCTTCCATGCAGGGCCACAGCACTCCAATGGAAGTCATGGACACGCCTTTCTCCGTCCCACTGACTGA
>DATIWA010000386.1:0-3431 GCA_035465515.1 Candidatus Limnocylindrales bacterium
ATTTTTAGCGTGCGGCCATCCATAGGGTTTTATGCCGTTTAGACATGATTTCCGTGGAGCGGCCAGATGGTTGGACGTTGGGCGGAAGAGATGGGGACGGCACGGTCACGGAAGGCGTGTGATGGAAAAAAGACCGGGTGGGGGCCGGGGCGAATGTCACTTTGGAAAAGTGACGCGTTGGGAAGGCCAAAGCTCGCGGGCAACCAGCAAACGGCTGCAGGCGACTAAGCAAATTGAGGGTTCCTGAGATTACGATTCTGCGAAACCATGCTGCACCGCACTGTCCAGTGAGAACGCCTGTTTAGCAAGCATTTGTTTAGCAAACATTAAAGGAGAATCATGAAGGTACATTTCTTTTTATTTCTGTTGCTACTTAGCCTGGGTTTGAGTGGTGCTGCCGTTGGCCAGACCGGCCAGGATGAGCAGCCTCCTTTTGATGTATTCGCAGGATATTCGCACAGCAGCAACTTTGATACCGGCTTGAACGGGTGGATCGTGGCCGCAAATTACAACCTGGGCGGCTCCTGGCTCGGGGTGGAAGGCGAATTCAGCGGCCACTACGGTTCGCAAAACCTGAGCGCCCTGCCCATCATCCTGCCGGGATCGCCTGCCAAGGTGGACAGCAGCCTTTATAACTATGACTTCGGCCCGCGTGTGACCTGGCGTTCACCGGAGGAGCCGTTCCAGGCGTTCGGACACCTGCTGTTTGGAGCGAGCCACGCCAATATCAGCGCCGTCGGCGTCAGCGACAGCGACTCGGCATTTTCCTGGGTGCTGGGCGGGGGAGCCGATTACAACTTCAACGTTCGCTGGGCGGGACGCGCCCAGCTTGATCTGCTGCATACGGACTTCTTCAGCAAAGGCGAGAGCCATCCCAGGCTGTCCATTGGCCTGGTGTTCCGGCTGGGCGAGCCGCGCTAAACCGCCCACTTCAACCAGCGGGGGCCTGCGGGAGCGGGCCTTTGCTCCTCCCCATCTGCTGACAATCCGCGAACCATGACGGGCCGGCTGGAATGCCTTGCTTTTTTCCAGGGATTCCGCTGAAATCAATGCCGGGAGCGGCGCAGTAAAAGCATGGAACCCGGACAGCTAGTTCTGGTGACGCTACATAATCCGAGAGAAAAGTTCTGGGGTGTGCTGGTCTCTTTGACGCCTGCCGGAGTGAGCGTGCACGGAGTGGACCTGCAATCGCTGGACGACTTTGCGCAATTGGTGAAATCCGGGGAACCGGCCACCGCGAGCGCGGTATTTTTTCCGATGCACCGCGTACAACGGATTGAGCTGGACGGACGAAACGGCGAGTTGCCCTCACTGGCGGAGCAGTTCGCGGCCAAAACCGGCAGGAAAATAGAAGCCTTCTTCGCGGGGCCACAATCATGATACGGCAGCTGCGCTCCGCGCCCAATCTGCTGACGCTGCTGCGGCTGGTCTTTATCCCGCTGGTGGTGATTGCCGTGCAGCAGCATTGGTATTACTGGGCGCTGGGCATTTTCATCTGTGCCGGCGTCACGGATGGGCTGGACGGTCTGCTGGCGCGGGTGATGAAGCAGAAAACCACGCTGGGGCAGTACCTTGATCCCATCGCGGACAAACTGCTGCTCAGCACCATGTTCCTGGTGCTGTCACTCACGCACCTGATCCGCTGGCCAGTGACCGTGCTGGTCTTCAGCCGCGACATTCTGATTGTGATTGTCTGCTCACTGCTCTATGCCACGGGAGCAATGAAGGTCTTTCGCCCAAGCTGGCTGGGCAAAGCCAATACGGTGGCCCAGATCGTTACCGTGCCCTTCGCGCTGCTGGCGGAAGATTCTCCGGCGCGATGGATCCACGCAGGAAAACACTGGGGAATTTACGCTACCGTGACGCTGACGATCCTGTCAGGCGTGCATTACGTGATCCGGGTGGCCTTTGACCTCAGGCACACGACCGCGAAGACATCCGAAAGTCAAGGCTGAGCGGGGTAGGCTCACTTTTTGATGTTGACGGCCAGGAGGGAAAGAAAGGTCAGTCCGGTGGCCGCAAGAAAGGCGCCTACGAACGATTCTCCAGTAGCCCTTCCAAACAGAAACCCCAGCCCAAGCAAGAAGAGAAAGAAAGCCGCGAATACCTGAAACACCAGGAACAGGTTGCGCACGCAAGACCTCCGTTGTTGTTATTGTTGGCGGGGATTGTAGCTGAAATCGGGCGCACGCGTTACAGCAAAAGCAGTCCTGCAAGCTTAAGAGTGCACATGCTCGGCCTCTTCCACCTTGGCATCGCGCAGAAATTTGGCGGCTTCTTCAGGGGGCGTGGGATTGATGTAGAAACCGGTCCCCCACTCAAAGCCGGCGGTCTTGGTCAGCTTGGGAATGATCTCCAGGTGCCAATGGTAATAGTCATTGGTGTTTTCGTGGACGGGCGAGGTGTGCAGCACCATGTTATAAGCAGGATTGTCGAGCACGCGGATGGCTTTGTTGAGGACTGTCTTCAACATGCGGGCGAGATTCTCATACAGGCTGGATGGCGAGTTTTCAAAAGCCGACTCGTGGCGACGCGGGAGAATCCAGGTCTCAAACGGGTACCGGGGCGCGTAAGGAGAAAGAGTAATAAAGTCATGGTTTTCGGCGGCGATGCGGACGCTGGTCTCCGTCTCCTGGCGGATGATGTCGCAGTAGATGCAGCGCTCTTTGTTGGAAAAATAACGCTTTGAGCCTTCCAGCTCTTCCACCACCTGCTTGGGCAGAATGGGCAGGGCGATCAATTGGGAGTGAGGGTGCTCCAGAGAAGCTCCGGCAGCCTCGCCATGGTTCTTGAAAACCATGATGTATTTGAAGCGGCGGTCCTGCTTGAGATCGAGGATGCGGTCACGAAAGGCCCAGAGCACGTCTTCCACGCGCCTGACCGGCATGCTGGCCAGGGTCTCCATGTGGTTGGGAGTTTCAATCACGACTTCGTGCGCGCCGATGCCGTTCATCTTGTCAAACATGCCATCTGCCTGGCGATCAAGATCGCCCTCAATACCCAGCGCGGGGAACTTATTGGGGATCACGCGGAGATTCCAGCCGGTGGAGTCGCGCTTGCCGTTCTCATTGGGGCGGTACGCCAGAATTTCCGGCGGAGTCTTGCCCTCATTGCCGGGACAGAAAGGGCAGAAGCTGTCACCCTTGATATCAGCACGCTCGCGGGAGAAGTCACTGGGGCGCTTGGACCGGTCAGTGGAGATGATGACCCAACGGCCGGTGACGGGATCTTTTCTCAGCTCAGGCACAATTACTATCTTACAACCGTCTCCACAAGAAGATGGATACGGCAATGAGCCGGGGCCGGGGGCGGAGCCGGCGCTTATGCCAAAGGAAAAGCATTGCGAAACAGCTCAACGGCCGTTTCCCGCCCGGTCTCGAAATAAATGCTGATGATATCGAAACGATGGCGCGGCTGGCCTTTCATTTTGC
>DATIWA010000387.1:0-4572 GCA_035465515.1 Candidatus Limnocylindrales bacterium
TGGCTATCTTCCGCAAGCTCGGCGTGCCGGAAGTTTGTGACCAGAAGCCGGCCGAGCTAAAACGGACAAATATGGCAGCGGTAAAATAGCCGCCGCCTGAAGTGTAAACTGCGCGTCCGAACGCCTCCCCCAGTGAAACGACAGACGGGCGCGCTCCAGGTTTCAAAAGGAGGCAGTATGAAAACCAAAGCACTCATATTTCTAGTGGCGTTCACGGTGACCTCTGCACTGGCGCAGGGGCGCTGGGGCGCCGGACCGGGACCTCGCTACGATTCCAATCATGAAGTCACCATCAGCGGGACCATCGAGCAGATTAATGAACTGGTGGGAAACTGCGGCACACACCTGGTGGTGAAGACCGACCAGGGGAACATGGAGGTCCGGCTGGGACCGACAAAATACCTGGAAGACCAGAAGTTTGAGCTCAAAAAAGATGAGCCGATTCAAGTCACCGGCTCCAAACTCGGAAGCGCGTCCGGCGCGTTCGTGATTGCGCGCCGAATCTCGAGCGGCGGCAAGGACCTTACCTTGAGAGATGAGAAGGGATTTCCCGCATGGCCACGCGGCCTTTGCCGCTAGGCGTTCAGGGGATGTGCCAGCCGGCGCATCCCCAGGTTTCGCAGGCAGGCGCGTTCCTCACAGTCGCGGCCGGCGAAGCCCTGCAACAGAGCGCGATTGTTGCCCAACTGTCACGCGTAACACGATAATGCAAATATGCGTCTCTGGATCAAGGCACTTATAACTCTTGCGCTGGTGACAGCTGCGGGCTATGTGGCAGACCGGCTCCTCCGGCAGGAAGGAGTGCCCGGCCATGACCTGCTTCTGTTGTCGGATTTTCTGGTCGGGCTCGTTGCAGCATCTTTGGTGGCTGTGCTGGGTTTGCACCAGGAGCAGCGGGCCCGGTTTGTGGCCGGCCGCCTCCGGGTGATAGCCGAGATGAATCACCACATCAGGAACGCCCTGCAGGTGATCGCGTATCACTCCAGTTCGGGAAGAAACGAAAGAGAAATTGTGGAAAGCCAGGAAGCCGTGAACCGCATCTCCTGGGCGCTGCGAGAAGTGCTGCCACAGCTTCCGGATTCCTACCGTCATGAGGAACAAAGAAACGAAGCGGCAGTCAAGAACCGCACCTCTTCGAATCGCCAATAAACCCGCCGGCTGTGTCCCTCCCTGGTCGGGGTTATTCCGCGCGCAGCGCCTGCACCGGCTCAAGTTTGGCTGCAGCCCGGGCGGGAAGCACTCCGGCGATCAGTCCCACCAGCACCGCAACGCATTCAGCCAGAACCGCGTACAACCAGGAGGTTTTCACCGGCAAGGCGGCAACGAAAATCGCCAATGTCCGCGCAATGCCCAGCGCCAGCAGAATCCCGCTCAGGCCGCCCAGAAATGCTATGAGAGCGGCCTCGGCGATGAACAGGACCATCACCTGGCCATGAGTCGCGCCCAGGGCCTTGAGCAACCCAACTTCCGATGTGCGTTCGCCCACGGCAATAATCATGATGGTAAGAATGCCGATGGCCCCCACCAGAATGGAGACGGCCCCCAGAGCGGCCACGGCAAACGTCAGCATGCCCAGGACCGAATCGAGCGTCTTAAGCGCCTCTTTCTGCGGGGTGATCGTGAAGTCTTCACGGTCATGCCGGTTGAAGAGGAGACGATGGATGGAGCCGACGACACCCTCAACCGGGACATCCGGGTTGTAGGTGACGTGGATTTCCATCAGGCCTTCGCGATTGAATAGCTGCATGGCGCTGGCCACGGGAATATAGATGGAGTCATCCAGGTCCACGCCGAAGATTTGTCCCTTCGGGGCCATCACGCCGATGACCGTGTAGTGCCACCCGGCCACTTCCACGCGCCGGCCAAGCGGGTTTCCATCGCCGAAAAGTTCATTTTTGGCCTTGACGCCCAGTACGGCCAGCGGGCGTGGGGCTGTGGGGTCTTCAGCCGGCAGAAAGTTGCCCAGCATCACGTCCATCCGCAGGGCCCGCGCAAAGTATCCGCTCACGCCATAGACCATGACCCGCCGGCGTCTGCCGGCAAAGCCGATTTCCGCGTTGCCTGAGACCACCGGATCGGTGTACTCGATGTTCGGCAGTTTGCGGATGGCCAGTGCGTCTTCAATGGTGAGCGGCCGCACGGTGGCGAAGACCCCCACGGAGAAGCCCGCGGTCTTCACCTTGCCGGGGGTCACGCTGATCAGGTTGGTGCCGAACTGCGTGAATTGCGCAAGTGTAAATTGATGGATCCCTTCGCCGATGGAAGTCAGCAGCACCACCGCCGCAATTCCGATGGCGAAGCCCAGCGCCGAAAGGAACGCCCGCATGCGGTAAGCTTTCAGCACGCCAAGCGAAAACCGGACCAGATCACGGTACAGCATGATCATCTCCTCGCCAGCGCCAGGATCGGGTCCAGCAGGGCCGCGCGCCGGGCCGGCAGAAGGCTGAAGAGAGTCCCGGCAATCACCGCCGCAACCAGGGCGGCAGAGATCGTCCAGACGGGAGCAAACGCGGGGAACACGGGATACATGGCGCGGATCGCCATTACCCCTGCTTCT
The DNA here is from genome assembly GCA_035465515.1 of Candidatus Limnocylindrales bacterium. GTDB lineage: Bacteria > Acidobacteriota > Terriglobia > Terriglobales > Acidobacteriaceae > Angelobacter. The sequence continues at coordinate 2,558 of DATIWA010000387.1, forward strand.
CCCGCCAGAATGCCCACGATGCCGCTGCTGCCCGATATCACCGCACCTTCGGAAAGAAAGAGAGTGCGAATCTGGCGCTGCGAAGCGCCCAGCGCCTTGAGCAGCCCGATCTCCGCGCGGCGCTGCGAGACGGAAATCAACATCAGGTTCGTGATCAGCACACCGGCCACGACCAGGCTTATGGATGCGATGGCGGTGATGGCCAGTGTGAGCGCCACCAGGAGAGTGTCAAAGGTAGCCAGGACCGCGTCCTGCGTCAGCACGGTTACGTCGCGTTCACCCTGATGACGCGCGGCAAGCACATTCTCCACTTCACCCCGCACCTGGTCAATCACGTTTCGATTGGTCACTTCAACGATAATGCGGAACAGGGAAGTGCTGTTGAACAGCGCCTGGGCGGCGCCGGCGGGGACAATCACCATCTCGTCGGTGTTCATGCCCAGCCCCTGGCCGCGCGCCGCCAGGACGCCGATCACGCGAAACTTCCGGTCGCCGAGCCTGATCGAACTGCCCACAGCCTGCGCGTTGCCAAAAAATTCCGATCGCACCACCTGGCCGAGCACGCAAACCGGAGTCGTCGCCTCCGGATCACCTTCGGGAAGGAATGTGCCCTCTGCCATCTCCATCCGGCGGATTGGCAACCACGCTGCGTTGGTCCCCACCACTGGAACCTCACGTACAAACCGGTCCTTCTTGGCTTCAGCGGTCCCCACCGCGACAGGGGAGACGCGCGTCACCCAGCGAACGCGGAGCAGAGACTCGGCGTCGTTTATCGTGAGATCACGCGCCGATCTGGCGATGAGCATGCCGGGAGTGGCCCCGGCCGTTTCGGAACGCCCGGGAAACACCAGCACCAGGTTGGTGCCCAGGGTGGCAAACTCCGCCGTGACGTAACGCCGCGCGCCTTCTCCCAGGGAAGTCACGATCACGACGGCGCCAACTCCGATGGACATGGCCAGCAACATCAGGGCTGCGCGTATGCGATGCGTGGTGAAGGAGCGCCAGGAGAAGCGGAATAGGTCCGTGGTCTTCACGTATGCACCAGCGAAGCTTTTTCCGCCACAATCTCACCGTCCAGCATTTTGATCTGGCGGTGGGCGCGGTCTCCCAGTTCAGGGTCATGCGTCACAATCACCAGCGCCACACCGTTGTGGTGCAGGTTTTCGAGCACATGGACCACCTCCCGGCCCGTGTTGCGGTCTAGGTTTCCCGTGGGCTCGTCCGCCAGGAGAATGTCAGGATGCATGATGGTGGCGCGAGCGATGGCCACGCGCTGACGCTCACCGCCGGAAAGCTCATCCGGACGATGCCCGGCGCGCGCGGACAGGCCGTACTCGGCGGTCACCCGGTCCGCCGCCTTCTGCCTTTCCGCCGCAGGAATCCCGGCCAGCATCATCGGCAAGGTAATGTTTTCCGCGGCAGTCAGCCGCGGGACGAGATGAAAAAACTGAAAGATGAACCCAATCTTCTTCATCCTTATTTTGGATTGCTCAATATCGTCGAGCGCGGTCACGTCCTGTCCTTCAAACCAGTACTGCCCGGAGGTGGGCCGGTCCAGCAGCCCGATCACGTTCAACAGGGTGGATTTTCCCGAGCCGGATGGCCCCATGATGGAGAGATAATCTCCGGGCTCAATGCGCAGATTCACGTCTTTCAGCGCGTGCACACTTTGCGAACCAAGCTGAAAAATGCGATTGATCTCTCTCAGCTCGATCATTCTTGTGTTCCCCCGGCGGTCCGTTCCGGCGTAACCCGCGCTCCGGCGCTGACCCCGGGGCGGTCCAGAGAGAGTACGACCTCTTCTCCCGGCGCCAGACCGGACTTGACCTCAGTAAATTCCCAGTTGCTGATGCCGGGCGTCACCGCTCGCGATTCCAGTTTCCCGGTTTGCGGGTTGTACACCAGAACACTTTTGTTCTGGAGTACCGCCTGCGTGGGCACACGGACTACTTTGTCTTTGGCTTCCGGTGTGATCTCAATGTCGGCGCTGTAACCCACCACCAGGTTGCGGCCCG
>DATIWA010000388.1:0-3439 GCA_035465515.1 Candidatus Limnocylindrales bacterium
TACACGATTGACCAGGAGATCACCGGGGTGATGTGAACTTAAGGGCATGTACTGATGGGCGTTGGCCGGTAGCGGGGCCCGGCAATAAAGACTCCGTCGCGTTGCGCCGCCGGTAAAACGCATCCGAAGATCTCTTAAGCACTAAAGCTCAAAGTTAGCTGGCACATCGCTTACATTTCTTGATGTTTCCCGTCTACTGGTATTCGTGTTTTGCCACGGAAGTTCAGTTCAGGTTGTTTATAATCGCCAAGCTCCCTTCTGCCGCAAGGAGACCATGCCTGATGCGTTTACATTCCTTACTTGCTGTCCTCATAGTGGCTTTCGCCGGCGCCGGCGTTGCCGTTGCCCAGGACCCGGTCTGTTCCACTTCTGAGTTTCCCGTAGGCATTATCAATGCCAGGGGCGAATCGTTCCGCGGGCTTGCTCCCGTAGATCTCTCCGGACACACGGGAAGAAAACAGGTCACGCTCAAGTCAATGACGTATGACGATGGTCCGCGACGCATTGTTCTGGTGGTGGACGCAAGCAAGAAATTGTCTGAGGACAGCCGCAAAGCTGAGCGCACGATGGTTGAATCGATCCTGGCTGCGGCGCGCCCCCAGGACTCATTTGCCCTGGTGACGGCGCGCGGAACGCCGCGGGTGGTCAATTTCGGCGCGGACCATGACGCGATCCTGGAGGCTGTTCCGCAGGATTCAACCTCGAAAGCCCCCAAAAGTGGAGCGCTGGATGCCGTGATGCAGGCGCTGGGGATGTTCGGAGCTTCCAAACCCGGCGACGCCATTATCCTGTTGGCTGCCGGCCTGGAAGGTAACCGAACCACCGACACAAAAAAGACGGCCAAGGCCCTTGCCGAGCATCATGTGCGCTTGTTTGGGCTGGCTCTGGGACCAATCAGCACAAGGAATGTGACCGCGGGCGGCATGGCCACCTCCACCGTCAGCACGGGGCTGGCCCTGGTGACTCCCGGAATCGGGCTGCTGGTTTACGACACCGGCGATGAGGATTTTAATCCCCTCACAGTCAACAGCGGCGGCATGGTTGTCCCGGCCATGAACGCCGATCCGCAACGCAGCTACAAAATGGACCCCCAGCTGGCCAACCAGCTGAAGCTCCAGGCCCGGATCGTGTACAACATGATCACGTCTTTTTATCGAGTCAGCGTGGAAATACCGCACCACTCGAATGATGAGCCCTGGCAGCTCCAGATCAATGACGATGTTCGCAAGAGCGTGCCCCAGATGTGGCTCCTCTATCCCCGTGAACTTGGGCCGTGTTAAAGATCACGCCAACCGATCAATGACCGAGACTATTCGCAGTTTGGTTCTTATCGTCCTGTCAAGGGATTGATGGGGGTGCAGCTTGCCCGGCAGCAACCGTCCAGGATCGCCCGTACTGGGAACCGCGAGCAACTAATTCAGGAACCCGGGTTTCTACTGGCGAGCAGCACTCAAATACCGGCAGACACTGCAAAGGAGTTTCGTAAATTATGCGACGACATCTGGCATATCTGGTGGCATCGGCAGTCCTGGCATGCGGCACCGCGGCCTTTGCCCAGACCAATTCCGATCTGCACAAGGACCGCAAGGACCTGCGCCAGGACCGGCGCGACCGGAAACGCGATAACCGTGATTTCCGCCGCGACAAGCGTGATCTGCGCCACGATCGCGTGGACGCCCGCAAGGACCGGCGCGACATCGCCGCCGACAAGGCCGATGTGGCGAAGGACCGCCGCGAACGCAACCAGGAACTGAGAGAAGGCGACAAGGCCGGCGCTCGGAAAGAGCAGGCCGAAATCAACCGGGACAGGCGAGACATGGCGAAGGACAAGCGTGATCTTCGTTCCGACCGCCGCGATATTCGCCATGATGCCGGCGACCTGCATCACGACCGCGTTGACCGTCGCGCCGACCGAAGGGACATTCGCAAGGACAAACGCGACGTCCGGCACGACAAGCGCGAGGCCGGCAGATAGTACCAGGCCCTCTGCAAGCCCCGGATGGATGTTTCCGGGGCTTTCGCTTTCTGCGGCGCCGCGGCGCGGGCGGCCCGATTTTTCAGGACCGGAACATTTCCGTGTTCCGGAGTTCGTGAGAACATATTTCTGGCATCATGCAAAAGAGGCAGAAAAACACGTGACTCCACGCACATCCATGGCACTGACCATCCTGGTCCTTTTCCTGTTTTCGCTGAATCTGTTCGCTCAGCAGCCGCCCGCGGGGAAGGCCGATCTCGATCGCCGGATCCAACGCCAGGTCCGCGCTTATACGGAAGCGCCGCCGGAGGCGAAAATCACGCTTGGCGCGCGCACCCCGAGCGATTGGCCCGGGTATGAGAACCTTCCGGTCACAATTGAGGCGGGCGGGGTAAAAAAGGACATCAAGTTCCTTCTGGCCAAAGACGGGAGCAAGCTGCTGTACCTGACTGAGATCGATCTGCGGCAGGATCCTTACGTCGCCAACATGAAAAAGATTGACCTCACGGGCAGGCCGTTTCGCGGCGCGGAAAACGGGCCGGTAAATGTTGTAGTCTATGACGATTTTCAATGCCCCTTTTGCGCCCGCATGTACGTCACGCTTTTTAATGAAGTCATGGTCCACTACCGCGACCGCGTAAAAGTGGTGATGAAAGATTTTCCCATCCTGGACGCCCATCCCTGGGCCATGCGCGCCGCCGTGGATGCGCAATGCCTGTGGGAGCAGGCGCCGGCCGCGTACTGGGCATTCTCCGATTACGTTCACACCCATCAATCCGAGGTTAGTTCCAGAATCAGGGCGAAGGGCACTGAGGACCTTGCCGCCATGGACGCTCTGGCAGGCGAGATCGGGCAAAAGCACAATGTCCAGCCCGGGCCATTGCAGTCCTGCCTTGCGCGCCAGGACTCGAGCAAAGTGGAGTCCTCCATGGCCGAAGGCAAGTCGCTGGGCGTGACCGCCACGCCGACCATGTTTGTGAACGGCCAGGAGGTCTTTGGGGTGGTCAATACGGAAAAACTGCGGCTGGTGCTGGACCAGGCCCTGAGTGACGCGGGCGTCTCCATCGGTTCAAAATAAAATTGAGCCGTGTGCAATGCTGCAGGGCTCATTTTACGGTGATATGGATCGTTTGCTTAAAAATCACTCCCGCTGTGTCTTTGGCTTGCACAGTCAATCTTCGTGTTCCGGCAGCCATTGCCACTGAGTTGTCCAGTGTGCCTCCGCTTGAGGTCAGAACCGGGCTGCCGTCAACATAAATCTGCATGAAAGAGACCGGCACGGAGTCTCTGGTGGCTGCAATGACACGCACCGGCGAACTCACCACGGCGTTATCGAGCGGAGAGCAGATGGTTACCGAAGGCGAGGTTGGGCCCGGCGTGCAGACTGCTGGCGTAGGAGTAGGAGTTGGAGTTGGAGTCGGAGTAGGCGTTGGCGTGGGAGTTGGTGTCGGAGTTGGAGTTGGA
>DATIWA010000389.1:0-2121 GCA_035465515.1 Candidatus Limnocylindrales bacterium
GGACACCGGTGTTACACCTGACGTTCTGGTGGCCGCTGGAGATGACCTGTCTGCCCTCCCTGACGATGATGGCGGCAGCGCCGCGGCTGTACCGGAGCAAATGAAGCCGGCGCAGAAGGAAGACGATCAGCTCCGCAAAGCCATTGACGTGTTGAAGGCAAAGACAGCGCAAAAGAGCTAGCCGATTCCGTACCTCGAAGCGCGTCCTGCGGGACGCGCTTTTGTTTGCATTCCGCACAACCTCTCCCCCGGCTTGCGCGCCGGACCGCCCCGCCGCAGGTGCCGATCTATGCACTGCTGTGCCGTTGTCGAGGGGCAGTTTGGAGCGCAGCGATCCTGAAAAAGATGGTATTCTGGCGGTTCCCGGAAAGTTCCATGAAGTTCCTGTATTCACAGCTCCCGGCTTTTCAAATTGCAGGTAAAACGGTAGTCGGGCGCGTGGTATTCGGCCTGCTGCTGGCTGCCGCGTCACTTATGGGGGTCCTTGCGGGGCTGCTGGTTGTTTATTCAACGGACCTTCCCCAGATCAGCGAACTGGAACGCTATCGTCCCAGCACCGTTACAGAGTTGTATGACAAAAACGGCCGGATCATCGGCTCCTTCGCACTGCAGCGCCGCGTGCTGGCGCAATACGATGACTTTCCCAAGGTGCTGCGCGACGCCATACTCTCCACGGAAGATAAGACTTTTGAGCAGCACTGGGGGATAAATTTCTGGCGCGTGCTGGGCGCCACCTATCGCGACGTTTCTTCCAATTCCCGCGCGCAGGGCGCGTCCACGCTGACCATGCAGCTCTCGCGCAATCTCTTCCTCTCACCGGAGCGCCACTTCAGCCGCAAAATCCAGGAAGCCATGCTGGCCATGCAGATTGAGCGGCATTTCACCAAGGAGCAGATCTTCACGCTTTACTGCAATCAGATATTCCTGGGACACGGGGTCTATGGTTTTGAGGCAGGCGCCGAGTATTACTTTCATAAACACGCCAAAGACCTGAAGCTGGAGGAGGCCGCGTTGCTTGCCGGACTGCCCAAGGCGCCGGTCGCCTATTCGCCCATCAATTTTCCCGACCGCGCATTGAAACGGCGAAACCTGGTAATCAATAACATGCTTGAGGACGGCAAGATTACCGCGGAAGAGGCCGGGCGCGCCAAGTCTTTGCCCCTTCGCCTGAATATTGAGCCGGAAAATTCGCCGGCGCCATACTTTGTGGAAGAGGTGCGTCGCTACCTGGAAAAAAAGTTCGGCTCCGACCAGGTGCACGAAGGCGGTCTGCGGGTTTACACGTCTCTTGACCTCGATCTGCAAAAGGCAGCCACGCAGGCGGTGATGGACGGACTGGCCGCGTACGAGCGGCGACACGGCTGGAAAGGACACCTGCGGAACGTCCTGGCTTCCGGCGAAAAGCTGGACACGTTTCAGGGCCAGGATTGGGGGCAGCCCATTTTCCCGGGAAGCTACGTCCATGCCATGGTCATGGACATCGGTCTGCAATTCGCAAAAGTGAAGCTGGGCCGCTACAGCGCCACGCTCGGGCCGGCGGAACTGGCCTGGACCAGACACAAACTGCCGCGCAGCATTCTTCGCGTCGGGGACCTCGTCTACGTAAAGGTCCTCTCGCTCGGTGTTGATGGTTCTGCGCGGGTTTCCCTGGAACAGGATTCGGGTCCGCAAGGCGCTCTGCTGGCGATTGACAACGCCACCGGTGAAATCGAGGCCATGGTGGGCGGGCGCGACTATGGCGAATCGAAGTTTAATCGCGTCACACAGGCGTTGCGCCAGACCGGGTCCTCGTTCAAACCATTCATCTATGCGGCGGCCCTGGACCAGGGCGCACAGCCGGACGATCTGATTGTGGATGAGCCGACGACCTTCAACAGCTCGGGAACTCCCTACTCGCCGCACAATTTCGACCATCGCTTTGCCGGCAGCGTAACGCTGCGGCGCGCGCTGGCGGAATCGCGCAACATTCCAGCGGTGAAGCTGGCGCAAAAAATAGGAATGCCGGTTGTGGCCGAGTATGCAAGACGCTTTGGAATCACCTCGCCGATTCCTCCCTATCTGCCCGTGGCCCTTGGCGCCGCGGACGTTACGCTATTCGAGCAAACCGCGGCTTTTACCGTC
>DATIWA010000390.1:0-7361 GCA_035465515.1 Candidatus Limnocylindrales bacterium
GACCCCTGTATCCAAATATTTACAGGGAATAAATTTGATTACCGGCAGCAACTTTGAGCATCTAATCAGATCGCATCACATAAGGTTAAAGCAGAGAACCCCGCCATGCTACCGGGCGGAGTAGAATGGAATCTTTGTAAGCGTAAGTGATGTTGAACCATCTAACAGTTTTGCTGCCTGCCGGGCTGGCTGTTTGCGGCATGGGGTTCTACTCGCTCTGCCTGTGGAGCGCCCGCTCCTTTTTGCGGGCCGGCCGCAAAGCCCCATCGGCCTATGCCCCGCCGGTGTCCATTCTCAAGCCGCTGCGCGGGGTTGATCCCCAGATGTATGAAAGCTTTCGCAGCCACTGCACCCAGGACTATCCCGAATACGAAATCATCTTTGGCGTGAGCGACCGTGACGATCCCGCCGTGGCCGCCGTGCAGCGGCTGATCAGCGAGTTTCCGGCCTGCCGCATTCAACTGGTGGTCTGTCCGCGGGTGCTTGGGAACAACCGCAAGGTCAGCAATCTGGTGCAAATGATCGCGGGGGCTCGTTACGACCACATCCTGATCAATGACAGCGATATTCACGTGGAACCGGATTACCTGCGCCGGGTCATGGCCCCCTTCGAACAGCCTGAAACCGGAATGGTGACTTGTCCCTATCACGGGATTGCCGCCGGTACGCTTGGTTCCCGGCTGGAGTCCCTCGGCATCAGCACAGATTTCATCCCCGGGGTGCTGACAGCGCGGCAAATTGAGTCCGGGCTCCACTTTGCCCTTGGGTCCACGCTGGCCATGTCGCGCAAGGCATTGGAGTCCATCGGCGGCTTACAGTCCCTGGTGGATTACCTGGCTGACGATTTCGAACTGGGCAGCCGGATTTCCAGCGCAGGATATAAGGTGGTGCTTGCGGACGTTGTTGTGGCCACGCATCTCCCGGCCTACAGCTTTCGGGGTTTTTATGAGCACCAGATGCGCTGGGCGCGCAGCACGCGGGATTCCCGGCGGATGGGCTACATCGGGTTGGTGCTGACCTTTGGCCTCCCCTGGGCGATTCTGGCTGTGGTCCTGGCGGGTGGGACATGGTGGTCCTGGGGCTTGCTGGCGGCGACTGCGCTTCTACGCGGGGCCGTCGCTCTACAGGTTGGACTCGGCGTGCTGCATGATCCCGAGGTCGTGCCCAACCTCTGGCTTCTCCCGTTGCGCGACCTGATCGCTTTCTGGGTATGGTTTGCCAGCTTCGCTGACCACAAAGTGCAGTGGCGCGGTGACACCTTCATTTTGAAAAATGGCAGGATCCGCCCTGCCCCGCTCGCGCAAGGCAAAGGGATCAGCGCCGCTGAGGCGGAACAAGACAAAGTTTCGGCTCATTCGTAAGCACCAGCTTCCCGCCCCATTTGGTTAGTTCGCAGTATCCCGCCGTGCTCACGTACTCCGGAATCGCGTCTTCCGGTGTCACCAGGAATACGGTCTGATTTTCGCGCCACAGCTTCTCAAATGACCGGTCATCGTCAAAAATTGCCGGAGCGTCAGGGAAGGTCGAGCCATACCATATGTTGTTGCGCCGTCCATTTAATATGCGCATCTGGCGATGCGTATAGAAGTTCACGCTGGAAGCGGCTTCATAGTCTCCGTTATCTTCAATCACCGCTCCGGGCTTCCAGTCGGCTTCAATCTTTTCCGCAAGCACCTTGGAGGACAGCACCGGCGCGAAAATCACGAATCCGGTGTGGGCCTCATGCAGCAGGACCACCATCATGCCGGCGAGGACCAGGTTCGCAGGCATGGTGCGATTGCCTCGTCGCAGCAGCCAGTTGAGCAGCGTCCCCATGCCGAAGGCGATTCCGGTGATCAGCAGCGGGACTTTGAAAGCGCCCATGGCTCGCGGAGTGAGATCGAGAAAATGTCCGAAGGAGAGCGCGTAGTCCTGAGGGTTCTTCTTGAGCAGTTCGGCAATGTCGTAGCCGGGCGGCGGAACGCTGGACCGCAGCGCCAGCACAATGCAGGCGACGCATGTGCCCAGGCCGATGACCGCCAGCGCCAGCGAAGATATTCTGCCGCTGCGCCGCTCCGGGCTGTCGGGCGGCGAGTTGGTTTCCCGCGCCAGCCATCCGCCCAGCAGCAATGCCAGGCCGGGAACTCCGGGAATCACATAGTATTCCTGGCGGCTGGAGAAGCTGAAGAAAAGCAATATGAATAAGATCCACAGGGCAAAGAGCAGAGTGCCGTTCTGTTCACGGGAGAGTCCGGCGCGAAATTGCGCGGCTTTGAAAGGGACCCGGCGCACAGCCTGGACAAGAAAGGCCGTCCACGGCATCAGCCACACCAGCATCAGTCCCCAGAAGAGCCACAGGGCAATGGTGTCGTAGTCGGCGGGAAACCGCTTGTTCAGATAGCGAAGAAAGTGTTCGTTGACAAAGTAGAACCAGAAAAACCCTCTCGCCTGGCCTTGCGCGGGATTTCTCAGTCCGGCGAGTATGTGCCAGGGAGCCGCGATCGCCAGGAACACCAGAAAGCTGGAGACCATTCGCAGGCGAAGCAGGTGGCGAAGATTCCCGGTCAGCAGAAGAAAGATAAAGATAATGCCGGCAGGGAATACCAGGCCGATCAACCCCTTGGTGAGGACGTTCAGGGCCATGGTTGCGGCGATTCCCCAGCACAGCAGGCGTGAAGGCCGTTCCTGCTCCAGTGTGGTGAGAAAAAGATCGAAACCAAGAGCCAGCCACAGCCCCACCAGCATGTCCGGAATCAGAAAGCGGGTAAACAGAAATGGACCGGCCCCGGTGGCCAGCGCCAGCGCCGAATAGAAGCCGCCTTCTTCGCCGTAAACCCGTCGCCCCAGCCTGTACACCGCCAGCAGCAGGGCCAGCACTCCCAGGGCAAGCGGCAATCGCGCCGACCACTCATGCACTCCGAATACCTTGAAGCTGACGGCGGTCCCCCAGTACATCAGCGGGGCTTTTTCCAGATAGCGAAAACCATTGTTGATATGCAGCGTGACCCAGTCTCCGCCAATCGCCATCTCGCGCGCCGCTTCCGCGTGGACGGTATCAGCGTCATCCAGCAGCGCCGGCTGAAAGATGCTGCTCAGATAAATGAGCGCCCAGATTGCCGCGATCAGCGCGATAAAAAGCCGGTGTGGCCGTGATGCGGCCTTCGATGAGCGCGCTGCTGTTCTTTTCTGAGTCCGGGTCCGGGTAGTCATTGCGGCAATTCATTATATGCGCGCAATTTTCGCGGCATCTAATGCCGGCCTGCCGGACATCACAAAAGGAAAGGGCTGAAAGCATGCCGCAATCGGGCTTTTTCTCCCCGATTGCGCCGTCGGGGTCCCTGCTCGGACCGGCAGAACAAGGGTGATCTATGTCTGCACAAACTTTTCGTCAAGCCAGGCTGCGTCCCTTTATGGGCCGCTCGCACCCCTGGCTGGTCGCCGAAGCGCATGCGGTCCTGGTGCGCATTCCGGTGGAGCCTCCAAAAGGCGACGCCATCCAGAAATTCACCGCCCTGGAGTTGCCGATTGTCCGAATTATTGACGCCGCCGGCAATTCAGGGATCGGCTTCGGGTACACGATTGGCCAGGGAGGCTCGACAATTCTTGAGCTGCTGCAAACAGAACTGCTGGGCAAATTGGAAGGAGAGGATTCGCGGCGCATCGGATATGTCCATCATTTTTTGAGAAAGAAGCTGCATGCCCTCGGTCCCGGTGTTGTGCTGTCCAACGCGCTGGCGGCCATTGATGTTGCGCTGTGGGACTTGCAGGCCAAACGGAACCGGGTGCCGCTTCACATCCTGCTGGGCGGAGCAAAAGACAGCGTGCCTGTCTACAACACGGACGTGGGCTGGCTCAGCCGCGGACTGGACGAAATGGTGGAGCTTTCCCGCCGCGCGGTGAGGCGCGATGGCTTTCGTGCGCTCAAGCTCAAGGTCGGCAAGCCTGATCCCCAGGAGGACGTGGAGCGCGTGGGACGCGTGCGCAAGGCCGTCGGCGATCACATCAGGCTGATGATTGACGCGAACCAGTCCTGGACCGTGGATGAAGCGGTCCGCCGCCTCCCGCCGCTGGAGAAGTTCAACCTGGTCTGGATTGAAGAGCCGCTGCTCGCAACCGATATTCAGGGCTACGTGGAGCTTGGGCGGCACACCGGGATTCCGCGCGCCGGCGGCGAGAGCCTCTATGGTCCGGCATACTTTTACCAGAACATCCGCCAGGGCGCCCTGGACATTCTGCAGCCGGACGTTGCGCGCGTAGGAGGCATCACTCCGGCCATGGAGGTATGCGGCATGGCCCAGTCGGCCAACCTCAAAGTCGCGCCGCACGTTTCTCCCGAACTGAGCCTGACCGTGGCTGCCGCCGTGCCAAACAGCATGTTCATCGAATACATCCCGCAGATGGAGCCGGTGTTGAAGCGCAAAATCCGGATCGTGAACGGGAATGCGGTTCCGCCGGACACGCCGGGCCATGGGATTGAGTTTGACGAAGATGCTCTCCGCAGATTCGAGGTCAGAAGTTCGTGACAGCCTTGAAAGGAAAAGACGACGAGCGGATTGCCCGTATCCGCCAGGCATTGCAGGATTCCAATCTCGACGCGCTCGTGGTTTCTCTGCCCCGGCACGTGCTGATGCTGACCGGGTATGCTCCCGTAATTGGGACCGCCCTCGCCGTCTGTACGCGGGAGGAAGGCATCGGCCTGCTGGCGCCGGAAGATGAACGGCAATTCGCTGAACAAAGTTGGGCCGATCAGATTGACTACTTCCAACCGTCCTCGTTGCACGAACTCCAGGCGCTCCCACACGTTGTTCTGCCTGCTCTCCAGCAGCTTTCGCTCAAGCTCGGGCTGGTTCGCGGCCGCATCGGAGTTGGATCCGGCCCGGCATCGCAGCCCAGTTCCTACTCATGCGTCAACGTTTACGGTGCATCGCTGCGTCAGATGCTGGCGCGTGCCTTGCCGGAAGCAAACCTCATGGAAGCCGGCGACACCCTGGCGAAGCTGGAATCAGTGAAGACCGCGCGCGAGATCAGCCATATTCGCACTGCCTGTTCCGTTGCCGCAGCGGCTTACGAAAAGGGCAAAGGGTTGATTGAGGCGGGAGTTTCCGAAATGGGGCTGGCGGCGGGATTCTCCGCGGAGTTCACTCTGGCGGCAGCATCGGCTGCGCTCGACCGCCAGCATGCATTCATCTATTGCATGTCCGGACCCAACGCCGCGCGCGCCCGCTTCGCTTACGCCCACTCCACCGCCCGGCGGATCGGCCGGAACGATCAGGTGCTGGTGCACTGCAACGCCAGCGTGAACGGATGCTGGATTGACATCACGCGGACCTACGCGCTCGGGGACACCAGTGCTACGGCAGCAAGGCTGTTCAGCGTCGTGCTGCAAGCCCGGGACGCGGCCCTTGCCGCCGTCGCGCCGGGAGCGAATGCCCGCGACGTTGACATGGCCGCGCGCCAGGTCATCGCCCGGAACGGCTTCGCGCAGGGATTCACGCATTCCGCCGGCCATGGTGTCGGGTTTGGCGCGATTGATGCGCTCGCCATTCCCCGATTGCACCCCGAATCCGGCGACCTGCTGGAATCCGGCATGGTCTTTAATCTGGAACCGGCGATTTACCTGGACGGGACCGCCGGCGTGCGGCACTGCGAAATGGTTGCCGTATCCCAATCCGGGGCAGAACTGCTTACTCCGTTTCAGTCCGGCTTGGACCAGCTCAGCATTCCGCGCCGGCGCAAAGCCGCATAGTCCGCGGATTGCATTTCGCGCTCCGGAAGTTTTAAGCGGGCTTCTCCAACTGGTTGTAGCGGCGGGCGGCGCGGCGGCCAAGCGCGGTCAAAGGCGACCGGGTCACCGCAGACTGGCTCTGCCTGCCCGTCTTTGCCTCCTGCGATGTTCCTTCAGCGTCGGGCAGAAGCTGGTTGACCAGGGAAAGCGCCCTGGCTGTAAGCCCCGGCGCAACGCCGTGTGCCAGGGCCAGCAATTCGGCCTGCCAGCTGATGATCAGCTCGGCCTGCTTCTTGCGCGCGGCATTCACGATTTGCCGGGCCGCGCGATCGACGGCGATCGAGAACATGGGATTGGTGCCGCTGAGCGCAAACCAGCCGTATTCCTGTTCATGTTTGCCCTTGAAAACGGCGTTCAGGTGTGACCCGGTGCGCATGAGCCCCGGAGCGACTGTCAGCACGTGAATGCCATATCTCTTCAATTCGGCATGCAGACCTTCGGAAAATCCAACTGTAGCGAATTTGGCGCAGCCATAGGGGAGCAGGTGGGGGATGCTGACTTTCCCGCCGATGGAAGTCACGTTGATAATCCGCCCGCTCCTTCGTTTAATCATCTCCGGAATTACGGCCAGCGTCGGATAAACGGTCCCCCAGAACATCACATCCATGGCCTGCCGGAAGTCTTCGAGCGTTTGCGAGAGCAGCGGGCCCACGGAGATGATTCCGGCGTTGTTGACAAGGATGTCAACGTGACCGAACCGCTCTCTTGCCGCGCCGATCATTCGCTCCACGTCCTGCTGGCGGCTTACGTCGCAGGCGATTGCGCTCACCTCCGTGCCGCGGTATTCAAGCTCCTGCCGGGCGCGCATCAGTTCCTGCTCGTCGCGCGCGCATAGCATGATCCGGCAACCCTGCCGCGCAAACTCCTCCGCCAGGGCCAGCCCCAGGCCGCGCGAACCCCCCGTGATCAGCGCCGTTTGTCCGTGCAGGTCATCGCCCCGCCGGTTGCGGATCTGATTCAGCACGCGCCGGCCGGCCAGCGCCGCTCCCACAGCCGCTGCGGCCCCTGCCAGCAGTGTTCCGCCGGCAATTCCGCCAAGTACGATTTTGCTTCCCGCTTTCATGGCAATTGCCTTCGGAATTTTTCTCTAGCCGGCCAAAGTCAGTTCCGTCCTCACCTCGGGAGAGGGCACGCTGACCTGGAGTTTTTCTCCCAGCGAAAGGAACCGCTCTGACCAGCTGTTTTCGTTGTGACCCTTTTGCATGCGTGGAAAATCGTTCTGCAGCAGCGAATAGTAGATGTTCTGAGCTTCCCAGTAGCTCACCGGGAAAGGGAGACTCCGCACCAGCGTGACCAGAATGTTGGCGTGCTGGAGCAGCTCAGCGTTTGCCAGGTCCTTTTGCAGTTGCCGCATCTGCCGGGCGATGCTGGCTCCGGCGGCGTACGCAATGCCGGGCTCGTCGAGCTGCACGCCCTCTCGCTTTACCAGTTCCAGCAGCATGGAAATGCGCACCACATCCACCGGATCGGTGTGAAAGGTGCGCAACAGGTCCGAATTCAGAACGAAAGCCGCGGTAATGCGCAGCACTTCCGGGACCGGCTGGTCCATCTCTTTGAGGAAACGGAGCAGCGGCCCGTGTTTTTCGTAGATCTTGTG
>DATIWA010000391.1:0-4246 GCA_035465515.1 Candidatus Limnocylindrales bacterium
GTGTACCGGCGCAAAGGCAATGACGTCGCGACATTCCTCTCCTCCGTCGCGTATCTGGTGTTCATGCTGGTGGGCGCCGCTGCGGCAGTCTATCCCACGCTCCTGACGTCAACCACCGATCCCTCACTCAATATCACGGTCTATAACGCTCACACCGGAGCCTATGCGTTGCGCGTGGGCCTCATCTTCTGGAGCTTCGGCATGACGCTGGCTGTTGCGTACTTCATTTTCATTTACCGCATGTTCCGCGGCAAAGTCAGCGCGCAGAGCGAAGGCGGCGGCTACCTGTGAGGAATCTTCCAACCATTGTTGTAAGCGGGCGCGGGTGCTGTGGCTTCGCCGCGCAATCGCCGGCAGATTGACGCTGGGCTATACTGCCTTGGCGTGAAAAGCGAAGACATCCTTATCCAAGAACCGCCTGATCCGGATCTGCGCATTGCTTATGGCGACGATCCGAACCAATTCATTGATCAGCGTCTTCCCTCGGGGAAAGGCCCTCATCCGGCGGTGTTGTTCATTCACGGCGGTTACTGGCGCGCCAAATACGACCTTGCTCATGCCGGCCATTTCTGCCACGCGCTGAAGCAGGCCGGAATCGCCACATGGAACGTGGAATACCGGCGGGTCGGCAATCAGGGCGGCGGATGGCCGGGCAGCTTTGACGATATTCACAGCGCTTACCGATTGCTGCGTGAACATGCGCGCGACGGTAAATTCGATCGGATGAGACTTTGCGTCGTTGGCCACTCGGCCGGCGCTCAACTGGCTCTTTGCCTTTCCTCCCATGAGCCGGAGATAAAAGCCGTGCTGTCTCTCTCCGGCGTTCTCGATCTGCGCCGCGCATGGGAACTCCACCTGAGCAATGACGCTGTTGCCGGCTTTCTCGGCGGCTCGCCCACGGAAGTTCCAGATCATTACCGCGAAGCTTCACCCGCGGAGCAGCGTATCTCCGTAGCGCAAAAACTCATTCACGGGACGGCCGATGACTCGGTCCCTTACGAGATCAGCAAAAGCTATGCTGATCGCAAGCAGGCAGCCGGGGAAAATGTGGAGCTGATCACCCTGCCCGATATCGGCCACTTTGAGGTTGTGGACCCTCAATCGCAGGTGTGGAGCACAGTGCTTAAGTCGGTCGAGGGAGCACTCTTCGCATGATGGCGGGCTGAAGGAATGGCGCCGGCCAGCACACGCGCCGCGCTGCAAACTATGCGGCCGGAGCAAGCTGAACCAGCATGAGCCGCAGCAGGTCACGCCGCGTCACCACTCCAACAGGCCTGTTCCCGCTCAGCACGGGAACGCGGTGAACGCGCTTCTCCAGCATTCTCTCCAGCACCAGTTCGATTGAGTCATCAGGAGCAACGGCGACAACATCCGGCTGCATGATCTCGCGGACCGGCACTTTGCGCGCTTTGGCGTAAATCTCCTCCACGCCCTGCCTGGGCAGCCATTCACCCAGCACCTGCGGGAAACGGCAAAGAGAGAATGGAATGCCTTTTTCCTTGGCGGAAAAGTCCGATTCGGTCACGATCCCGGCGATCTCGCCCTTCTCGTCCACCACAGGCAGGCATCCGATGTTCCGCTTCATCATCAATTCAGCGGCTTCCTGCAGAGTGCAGTCTTCGCGAACGGTGACTGCCGGAGTTGTCATCAAGTCCCTCGCCTTCATCTCAGGTCTTCCTTTCCCCGCTCCAGCATACCCGGCGCTGCGATCGCCGGTACAATGTTAATCTTTCCCCTGCGCTCACTGAGCGTGCTTCACACCCGATGATGCTCTGGCTCCAATTCGCTGCCTGCACGGCCATCATCATATTCTCCGGCACCCGGATGTCGCGCCTGGGCGATGTCATTGCCGCCAAAACCGGCCTGGGCCTGACGTGGATCGGTGTGGTGCTGATGGCATCGGTGACTTCACTGCCTGAATTGATTACGGGCGTGAGTTCCGTGACTGTGTACAACCTTCCCAACATCGCCGCCGGGGACGTGCTGGGCAGCTGCATGTTTAATCTTCTCATCCTGGCCGCTTTTGATGTAAAACGGGACCGCGATCCAATTTCCTCGCTTGCCCACCAGGGACATATCCTGACGGCAGCCTTCGGCATTCTTTTGCTTGGATGCGCGACCGTGGGCATGCTGGCGGGACCAGCGATCCCCTCGGTCGGCTGGGTCGGGATTCCGAGTCTTGTCATTCTGCCGCTCTACCTGGTCGCCATGCGTGTTGTTTTTCGCCATGAAAAGAAGCGGGTGGCCGAATACCTTACTGAGGTCGCTGAAGAGGCCCGATACGAAGACGTCTCCAGAGCATCTGCCTTTGGCGGGTTCGCGGTCCATGCGGTTTTGATCGCGATCGCCGCCAGTTATCTGCCGCACGTCGCTGATGCCATTGCCGTCACCACGGGTCTGGGCAATACCTTCGTGGGCAGCGTTTTCGTCGCGCTATCAACTTCCCTGCCGGAGATCGTGGTTTCAAGGGAAGCGCTCAGGATTGGCGCGGTTGATCTGGCTGTCGGCGGCATTCTTGGCAGCAACCTTTCCGATCTGGCCATTCTGGCCGTTGATGATGTGTTTTATCGCCAGGGCCCAATTTACACCCATGTCTCACCCAGCCATGCCATCACCGCAACCGGAGCCGCGACGATGACCGCCATCACCACCATCGCCCTGGTTTATCGGTCCACGCGGCGCGTATGGGTTTTCCCCTGGGAGTCCCTGGGAATTTTCGCGGCCTATGGCATCATCTCCCTGCTGCTCTATCTCATGCGATAACACTCGCGAATGCCGGGCTCCCGCTGCGTCAGCCGGCCGATCTTCTGTTCTTCATTACTTCCACCAGCAATGCTGCCAGCGCCGTCAGGGTTATCAGTGAAATCGTTGCCAGCGACATCACGCAATAAATGCACCACACTTCCAGCACACTAGCTTCGATATGGGAGAGGTAGAGCGAAAAGGCCAGGCCCGCCAGCGAAAACCCGGCAAGCAACCGCCATGACCGCCGCAGGGCCAGCGCGCCCAGCAGCAGGTAACCCGCAATCCCAATATCCGCCACCGGAATGCCTTTCATCACGGCGTATGGACTTTTGTTCACGATGCCGCAATCCCATTTTTCGTTGATGCTGCATGGCGAAGTGTCAGTGCGGTAATGCTCACGCAACGCCAGCGAGGCGGCCACGACGCCAAACAGCGCCAGGACTACGATCAACCATTTCATAACTTCACCGCTCCTGCTTTAAGCCAAACGCCTTCGACTGAAATTCCAGCGACTCCTCCAGATGCCGCGCCGCGAACTGCCAGTCGTGCTGACCGGGATAAATATGGATGCTGTGCGGCACGTTTCGATTGGTGAGCAGCCTGTCGAGCTGCCGGGTGCCGGCGTCAAAGCCGTAGTTATCGCGATCGCCGCAGACAGCGTAGATCTTGAGTCCCTGAAGATAGCTTTTCCGGGCGTAAACAAACGGTGTGTTGGCCTTCCAGAAAGCTTCATCCGCCGGCGAACCGAAAGCTGTGCCGAAAAATTCCGTGAACCCGGCGTTGTTGGCCCCGCGCGGCAACTGCTGAAGCAGCGCGGGCATCTCGGCTGCCACTGAAATGAACATCTGCGGATACTTGAAGGCAAACCGCAATGCGCCGTAGCCGCCCATAGAAACACCGCCAATCGCGCGCCCATTGCGCGTGCCTGCCAGCCGGAACTTTTTCTCCATCTGCGGCACAAAGTCGCGAATGAAAAAGTCTTCGTACTTCACCGTGCCGTCTTTGGAGTTGATGTAGAACGAATTGCCGGCCTGCGGCGTGATGATTACGAACTCGCCGATTTTCTTCTGCTCCCACAGGTCTTCAATGATCTGCCAGCCGCCGCTTGAGACCAGGAACGTCTGGTCGCCGCCCAACCCATGCAGGAAGTAAAGAACCGGGAACTTTCTTGCCGGAGATGCATCGTAAGACGGTGGAAGCATGGCGCAATAGCCAACCGGGCCTGCAATGTGGCGTCCTTTGACCTGGCCGCATTGCACCCGTTCCGCCCCACAGGCGCCAATCGCGCTCAGCAACAGCAGCGCTGCCGGCAGGTATATCCATCGCAGTTTCGTGTTCAGCATTCAGAACCCTGTCAGAGACATGTAATCGCGGATTTCGCAGAGAATTCCGGAACACGGCCGTGCTCCTCCGCGATGCGTCGCCTCTACTGATCTTACATGGGCGGACGATGAACGCTGAGTGCTCACTGCCTGCCTTTGAACGCTGCGTCCTAGTCATG
>DATIWA010000392.1:0-3266 GCA_035465515.1 Candidatus Limnocylindrales bacterium
GAAGGTATCAGCGCCTCCGCCGGAAGCCGCGAGCGCGAAAACCACGGAAGACATTCTCAGCGACTTTGTCCTCGATCTGGAAGAGCACGATCTGGCGGACTTCTCACCCCGGCCGCAGTCTGCCCCGGAGGTCCCGGCAAAGCCCGCAGTAAAGCCGGCCCCGGCTGTGGCTGCCGCCAGCACGGCCCGCCCGCACACCAATGGC
Source organism: Candidatus Limnocylindrales bacterium (assembly GCA_035465515.1). Lineage (GTDB taxonomy): Bacteria > Acidobacteriota > Terriglobia > Terriglobales > Acidobacteriaceae > Angelobacter. The sequence continues at coordinate 206 of DATIWA010000392.1, forward strand.
AACGCCAGAGAGTCCGAGGCTGCGTCGGTGCTGAATGACATTTTCGCCGACTTGCAGGAAGAAGCAGCCGGGCCGGGCGCGCACGAAGAAGAAGATCCCGAGACGCACTACAACCTGGGAATCGCATTCAAGGAAATGGGGCTGCTGGATGAGGCCATCGGCGAACTTCAGAAAGTATGCCACGCCGTGGACAAGGGGACCAGTTTCTCGCAGCCCATTCAGGCTTACACCTGGCTGGCCCAATGCCTGGTGGACAAAGGCGCTCCCGAAGCAGCGGTCCGCTGGTACCAGAAGGCCCTGCAACTCCCCGGCTTGGATGACGGCAGCCGCTGCGCCATTTATTATGATCTTGCGTCAGCTTATGAGGCTTATGGCGACAAAAAGTCGGCGCTGACGAATTTTATGGAAGTGTACGGCTCAAATATCGATTTCCGTGACGTGGCCAGCCGCATCAAGGAATTGAAATCGTAGAAGCTCCATTTGCATCTAACTATTCCCAGCGCTTTGAATTTTACTCCCGCGAATCTCGAGAATCCGCCAGGACCATCTCCGGTGGGGGAAGAAAACGTGCCGCCCGTGTGGTTCCAGCGCGCATTCACGGTTGTGTATGTTCTATTCTGCATGACCATCGGCATGGTGCTGGTGACGCTGCCCTGGACCAGCAACTGGTTTGAGAACGGCATGATCGCCCGCTGGCCGGCGGTACAGCAGTTTTTGCAGCATGGATTTGTTCGCGGCGCGATTTCCGGCCTGGGGCTGGTGGACATATTTTTGGGCGTGCTCGAGGCCGTGAACTATCAGGAACGCAGGTGATCCGGAAGCTCCGGATCCGGCGAGATAAAAAGAATTCCGCATGACAAACAGCAGCAAGCATCCTCAAAACGAACCCTCCGAAAACAGCCAGCCCGCAAGAGACGGGGAACGGAATGAACATCCGCTGGCCTCGGCCCCGCTGGCGTATCTGAATCCTGACTTTCTCAACAGTCCTGACGGACGCAGCCTGCGCATCCTGGCTGAATACTCCGAGCCTCTGGGGCGCTTCCGTCGCGAGAAGATCCAGGACACCGTAGTATTCTTCGGTTCGGCCCGGTTCGCCAGCCTTTCGCAGGCGGAGCATGCCCTCACCATCCTGGAAAAACCCGGCTCGGCCAGGCCGGCAGGACCGGAACACCAGCCGGGCGGCAATGACGCAGACGCGTTGCAGGCGACCCTGAAGCGGGCGCATGCTGCCGTCCAGATGGCCCGGTATTATGAAGATGCGCGCAAGCTTGCGCACATGCTTACCGACTGGACGACCACCCTGCCCGGCAAACGCCACCGCTTCGTGGTAACCTCCGGCGGCGGCCCGGGTATCATGGAGGCCGCCAATCGCGGCGCGTTTGAGGCCGGAGGGAAAACGATCGGCCTCAATATTCGGCTGCCGTTTGAGCAGTTTCCCAATCAGTACATCACACCGGAGCTGAATTTTGAGTTCCACTACTTTTTCATGCGTAAATACTGGTTCGCGTACCTGGCCAAGGCGCTGGTGGTCTTCCCCGGCGGATTCGGCACCCTGGACGAACTGTTTGAGATCCTCACCCTGGCGCAGACCCAGAAACTCGCCAAGAAGATCATTGTCATCGTGTACGGGAAGGAATACTGGAGCCGCGTTCTCAACCTTGAGGCGCTGGCAGACGCCGGCGCCATCTCGCCGGAGGACGTGAACCTGTTTAATTTCTGCGATACTCCGGAGGAAGCCTTTGAGACCCTGAAGGCTGGCCTGACCAGGTATCATCTGGAACCTCACGCCGTGCGTCCGACGACGGAGGAGGGTCCGGAGATCGCAAAGACGCTGCCTTAGGCGCCTTTTGCTCCAAGGAACAGCCGGGCCGTTGCGCCAAGCCGAGGCCCGGCGCAGATATTTCGGCCAAGGGTGGATAACCGGCGCCTGGTTCCTGTTTAAAATGTAGTGGATGATGCTTAAGAAGCTGCTCGATATCCTGGTGTGCCCTGCGCCGGAGTGCCGCAAGCCACTGGCTTTGGCGGCCGATGAATCGTCCCTCCAGTGCACCGGATGTCACAGAATCTACCCGGTGCGCGACGGCATCCCAATTCTGCTGCTGGACCAGGCGCAGATGCCAGACTGAGCTCAGCCACTCTACCACTCTCCAAGGCTTAGATTTTCTTCGCGCCTCCTGTAAACTATGGCTGCCCCGATACGATTCGGACGGGAACATAATGCAGTGTGTATCAAAGGCTGAAAAGGTCTTCCGCGCTGGAGACCTGGCTCCGGAATCCGGGGTCTATACGGTGAGGCACCAGAGCCACCGCCCTGACCACGCTGCCATGGTCCTGAAGGGCGAACGCTTCCCGCGTTGTGTGCAATGCGGCGACGGAGTGCGCTTTGTCCTCGGCCGCCCGGCCGCCCAGATCCTGGAGGATGACGACTTCCATCGCGGTCCCGAATCAGGAAGACTGGAGTAAATAAACCAGCCCGGACGCAAAAAACAGTTGCGGTAAGCCACGCGCTCACTGTATATAAGCAGATAAAAAACCATGCGGGCTCGGAAAACTTTACCCTCAATTCGCGTGCCGCGAACGCGCCACGCCCGGCTGCAACTCAAGGGAGGAGAACGCCCTCACTCCCATCACAGCCGGGGAGACCATCCGGAACGGACCTTCAACGCAGGTGACCCCGTCAGCGAGACCGGCATTTACGAAGTTGTTCATGATCGCGGCCATCGCGACGCGCACGAAGTTGTCATGCTCAACGGCGACTCCTTTCCGCCCTGCGACACCTGCGAGAAGCGCGTCCGCTTCCGCCTGATCCGCACCGCGCCGTACATCTTCCAGGATCAGGACTTCGAGGAAGCGTAGAAAAAGGCACTCAACTCCGGGCATTCAGCCCGCGGAGCATCGCTGAACAGGGAAGTTAAGGGTTGATTCCCCGAGGGCCAGATCAGGCCGCGCGTTCCACCGTCTTTCGGTCGGCGAAGAGTTCCAGCGACTTGAGATAATCGGCAAACTGCTTGCCCATGTCCTCGCGCTTCAGGGCGAACTCCACAGTGGCCTTCAGGAAACC
>DATIWA010000393.1:0-5242 GCA_035465515.1 Candidatus Limnocylindrales bacterium
TGCGTTCCCCCGCGGTGTACTTCCCGTCCGGCGAAGTGGAGCGCGTGACCAGCTTTTGCAGGACGGCGGCGGATTCGTCAAACTTGCCCTGGGCTTCCAGGATCATCGCCTCGTTGTAGGAAACCTCAAGCGAGTCCTGTACCAGCGATTCGGCTTTTTTCAGGTTCTCCATCGCCAGGTCAAACTTGCCCTCGCGGCGGTAAATCTCGGAAATACGCAGCGAAGCCTGAGCATCCTGCGGGTCGGCGTCCTGGATTGCCTTCCACTGCGTCAACGCGGCTTCCATCTGGTTGTCATTGGCCAGGTTCTGAGCCAGCCCGCGCATAGCGTCAAGGTTGTCTTTGTCCAGTTGCAACGCATGGCGGTAGGCCTCTACCGCATTCTTATAATCCTTCTGCTGTTCATAGGTATACCCCAGGGTGGAGTACATTTTGGCCGTACGGCGCGCTCCAGGAACGGCGTTCAGGGTCTCGGCGGCCCGTTTGCTGTCGCCCTCTTCGTTATAGAGAAGGGCCAGATTGGTGACCGCTTCTTCTGAATTGGGGTCGGCGGCCATGGCATTCTTGAATTCCTCTTCCGCCTTGGAATAGTCCTTGCTCAGGATGTAGAGGCGGCCGAGCAGGAGATGATTGTCGGCATTCTTGGGCTCCAACCGGGCCAGAGCTTCATACTGCTCCACGGCCAGCTTCAATACTTCGCGCGAGGGCGCGCCCGACTGCATATCGCCGAGGGAACGCAGATAGATGCGGCCAAGCAGCCGGTGTGCCTCGAGATTTCCGGGATCACGCTTGATGATCTCCTGGGCTTCCATCACGGCGTCACGTATGCGCCCGGTCTTGGCATACAGCTCGGCCAGGTTGGCATTCAGGAATTCCGAACGGGGGTCCGCCTGGATGGCCAGCCGGTATTCTTCGATGGCCTTGTTGGCATACTCGGCCCGGCCGTACATGGCCATCATTTCTTCGTACATGTGGGCAAGTGCAAAGTGGTAATACGACGCTGCGTGGTCCGGTTGTTTTTCCGCCGGGGACCGATCAGGCGTTGACGGCTGGGCCGGCTGTTTTTGTGCCGGCGCGGCCGGCGTCTTTTTCTGATTGCCCTGCTGCGCCAAAACCGGAATCGAGACCAGGAAAAGACCCAGAAGAAGAAGAGAGCGGGATTTGATGGAATTCATAGGACGAACCGAGTACAACCTCTCTATTGGATGCGGAGAAGCGCATCACCGGACGTTGCAATTGCTCCTACTCAATTTTAGCCCCAACTGGAGCGATTGGGCGGAAGCTCACAAATCTTTATTGATGACGGAAGTGACGTACTCCGGTCAGCACCATGGCCAACCCGAGGCGGTTGGCGGCATCAATCACCTCCGGGTCGCGCACCGATCCTCCCGGCTGAATGACCGCCGTTGCGCCGGCGCGGGCAATCTCTTCCACGCCGTCAGGGAACGGGAAGAAGGCGTCCGAGGCCGCCACCGTGCCCTTCAGCGGCAGGACCGCTTTCATGGCGCCGATCTTGCAGGAATCCACCCGCGACATCTGGCCCGCGCCCACGCCCACCGTCTGCCCCTCACGGGCATAGACAATGGCGTTTGATTTCACGTGCTTACAGACCTTCCAGGCAAAAAGCAGAGCGCGCATCTCCTGGTCGCTGGGCGGTCTCTGGCTAACTACCTTCAGATCAGTTTCCTTGAGCGGCCGGATATCGGGGTCCTGGAGCAGCATGCCCCCGGAGACCTGCTTCAGCACAAATTTGGGCTGAAGGTGTTTGACTTCCACCAGGCGCAGGTTCTTCCTGGTGGCGAACTTTTCCCGGGCGGCAGGCTCAAAGCCGGGCGCAGCTATCGCTTCGACGAAAAGTTTGGCAATCTCCTCGGCCGCGGCCCCGTCAATCACCCGATTCACGCCGATCACTCCACCGAAAGCCGATACCGGATCCACTTCCAGCGCCCGCATATACGCTTCCCGCACGCTTTGGCCGGTGGCCGCTCCGCAGGGATTGGTGTGCTTGATGATCGCGCACATGGTCTCTTCAAATTCCTGGGCCAGGTCCCATGCGGCCTGCAAATCGACAATGTTGTTGTAAGAGAGCTCCTTCCCCTGAAGCTGGCGGGCATTGGCCAGCCCGGCCCCCGATCCATCTGAATACATGGCGGCGCGCTGGTGCGGGTTTTCTCCGTAGCGGAGGTCCATGACTTTGTTGAGCGCAAATCGCACCGTGGCGGGAAAATCATTCTGGGCCTGGGGAAGCTGAAATTTCCGCGCACTTTCATCAATCGTTATACCGGAAAGCGTGGCTGAGATGGCGCTGTCATAGGCCGCGGTTGTGGCGAAGGCCTTCTGCGCGAGGCGCCACCGTGTCGCCAGCCCCAGTTCTCCACCGGCTTGCGCCATCTCGGCGGCAATGCCGGCGTAATCTTCAGGCGAGGTCACAATCGCCACATCGCGAAAATTCTTGGCCGCCGAGCGCACCATGGACGGGCCGCCAATGTCAATGTTTTCGATCAGCTCGTCAAAGTGCACGCCCGGCTTTGATGCTGTCTTTTCAAAGGCGTAGAGATTGACCACCACCATGTCAATGGGCTGGATGCCGTGCTCGCGCGCCGCATCCACGTGCTGCGGGTTGTCCCGCACATGCAGGATGCCGCCGTGCACTTTGGGATGGAGCGTCTTGACGCGCCCGTCCATCATTTCCGGAAACCCGGTAAGGTCAGAAATATCCTTGACTTGAACGCCGGATTCCCGAAGAAGTTTGGCGGTACCGCCGGTGGATATCAGTTCCACGTTCATCTCCGCCAGCTTGCGGGCAAACTCAACGATTCCGGTCTTGTCGGTAACGCTTAAGATAGCGCGCTGTATTTTAGGCACGGTGGTTTCCCCGGGAACATTTCGAAGAAGGATTAACTTATCAGCGCGAGGAAGCAGGATGCAAACCGGCGGGCAATACGGCAATTAGGGAATCTGCTAACCGGGCAATTCGGCAATGCGCGATTGAGTGGCTTTCGCACGCTGAATTACCCGCTTGCCGGCCTTCATGTTTTCGGCTTCGCCTTTAATTTCACCTTGCCGCCCTGCATCTCCACCGAGTATTCCACGGCCTGGCAGCCGTATTCCTTGCGAATCTGGGCGGTCTTTTGCTGCACGAATTTCTTGAATGAATCCAGGTCGGCGCTGCTTTTTTCGCCGGTTTGCTTGCGGGCGTCCGCCAGGGCGTTGAAGAGCGATTCCACGCTTTTGCCCTCGGACTTCACGTCAGAGCAGGCAATGCTGAAAGGCCTTTCCTCCAGCACCGCGCCATGGTGTTTAATGGCCTTTTCCGCCTCGTGCTGCTCGTGGTCGCGCAGGCCCTGGATTCCCAGGTAAGCATCCTGGGGACGGCGGTAGCCTTCTTCCTTGATCTGGAGTTTCTGCTGCCACAGGGCGTTATACAGCGCGTATCTCTGCTGGATGGTGCTGTAACGGAAGCGCTGGGTGTAATTCATCCGGCTGCCGTCGGCGAACTTCTTGAGCAGGGTTTTGACTTTCCACTCGATGTCGGCGGGTGGTTTCTTCGAACCGCCGCCAAAGAAGATGTCGTACTCCACCTTCAGCCGGCGCACCTGGTCTTCCAGCACCGAGAGTTCTTCGTCAATGGTCAAAGCCGAGTACTGCCTTTCCGGGGGTCGGGTTCCGGGGAGCGGATAACGGCACTATACCACGGCCCTGGGGCCTTAATTACTGTCTAAAGTCTCAGGCAGTTGATTGAGCTTCGGATTGCATCTATATAACAGATATGGCGGGAAAAGACGGACCTAAGAAACGCATCAGCATAGTCATAGCAGACGACCACGCCGTTCTGCGCGAGTCGCTCGCCTCCCTGCTTTCCACGGAAGAGGATTTCGTGGTGGAAGGCCGCGCGGCAAACGGGCAAGAGGCCCTGGCCCAGGTACAGGAGTTGCGCCCCGACGTTCTGGTCCTGGATTTGTTCATGCCGCAGGCTGACGGGTTCGAAGTCCTGCGCACACTGGACCGCGCCGGAAGCCGCGTAGCCGCCGTGGTCCTTACCGGTTCGGACAGCGAACTGGACTACGCACAAGCGGTGAAGCTCGGCGCCCGCGGGCTGGTCCTGAAAAGCGACGGTCCCGAGAAATTGTTCGCGGCCATCCGCACCGTCTCCAATGGAGAGCTTGCGTTCTCTGACGAGCTGGCCCAGCAGGTGCTGACCACCATGACCGCCGAGACGCGCGCCTCCGCCAATTCGCTCACGCGCCTCTCTGAACGTGAACGCCAGATTGCCTATTACGTGGCGCGAGGAATGAAGAACAAGGACATTGGACACGCGCTCAGCATCAGTGAGAATACTGTCAAACGCCATCTGCAAAGCATCTTCACCAAGACCGGCGCCCGTGACCGGCTGGAGTTGGCCGTGCTTGCTTTGAGCGAAGTCAGCAAGGCGGCGTAAGAAGTCGGCGATTGCCGAGTGCGATTCAGACTGCGAATCGTACGCATGAGTTCGTGTGGCTTTTCGATGAGCGCGTCAGCGTCTTTCGTCAATGATTCACTGAAGGGTTGGGGGCCGGGACAAGGACGAGCTGCTATTGACCGGAACTCGCGGCCATCTTCTTCACCATGGCCAGCACCAGCTTGCGGTCACTGTCATTCAGGTTGGAAGAGTACCGGCGGATCTGGCTGAGAAACCGGACCTCGTCTTCGGTCAGGGGCGGAAGGTTCCGTGAGCTCCCATTGGAGTGATGATCGGCAAAGAACTGGCCCAGCGGGACATCCATGGCACTGGAAATCTTGGCCAGCGTATCGAGAGACGGAATGGTGTGCCCGTTTTCAACGCGGGAAAGGTAGCAACGCAGAAGCCCGGTCCGCTTCTCGATGTCACCCTGTGACATCCCCTTCTGCAAACGGTAATTCCTGATTGTCTCGCCGATGTTCATCTGAGATTTTTCTTGCTCGGAAATACTTGGCCTTGGGGTTGCGTGAATAGTAATCAGACACGAACCTTTGTGCAAGCACAAAGTTTGTCATAGCTGCGCGGAATGTCTCCGGGTTGACGATTTACGTCAACATTTTCCAGTGCTAACGAAAAAACTGCGCACCGAGTCCAAGTGAAATCAGATATTTACCAATTAGATATACGTATGCTGCATGGAATATCTTAAATTTGGAATCTCGGGCAGTAAATTTGTCGTCAACCAAACCTATCTCCCTGCCACGCAGGCAAGGACCGCGAGTTCCATCAGCAAAGTGTTTTTCCA
>DATIWA010000394.1:0-5389 GCA_035465515.1 Candidatus Limnocylindrales bacterium
CCAAGAGTATATCGCGAGCCAATGTGCGACATAGCATCTCCGGACTTGCAGCAAGGCAAGTCTTGTTATGTTTTATTTTTCGCGGATCCTGGGAATTCCTGCAGCTGGTTGTTCGAGCCCAAACCGTCGTTCCGTCTTTGCTGCTAGGGCAGGACGTCTTCGTGGCGTCCTTCTTTTCCCTGGCTGAGCACGTTCAGTACTTCGTCTTGCGTTGAGGGTTGCAAGGAATGTAGCACGATTGAACTTCTTGTCAATAAAAATTGAGGCAGAAAGCAATAGGACTTGCGTTCCCTTTTCTTAGATCACCTTCCGTATCACTTTTGGGAAAAGTTGTTACCTCTGGAAATGGAAAAAGATCGTCCGCGGAAAGAACGCATGTGCTTGCAGGGCCCGCCGGAATCCCCGTGGCCAGGAAAACCAGGGGGCCGCTTCATCGCAAAGAGCGCCGGGTTCGCCGAGGGGAAGGCACGGCGGGCGACTTCGCGGCACGGAGAGCGCGCTGCTATATACTGCCTCCTCGCAATGGCCTTGTATCGAAAATTCATACTCCCGCACCTGATCAATTTCGTCATGGGCCGCAAGGACCTGGCCCGTTGCCGGTCTGAAATTGTTTCCCAGGCCCATGGCGAGATTCTGGAAATAGGCATTGGCTCCGGACTCAACCTGCCTTTCTATTCCAGCCGGGTAACAAAGGTGCGAGGCGTTGATCCCTCCAGTGAGCTTTTGCAGATGGCCAGCCGGCGCGCCGGATTCCTCCCGGTCCCGCTGGAGTTGCTGAATGCCTCTGCCGAAGAACTTCCTCTCGGCGATCAAACCGTGGACTCAGTCGTCATGACCTGGTCCTTGTGCTCCATACCCGATCCCAATAAGGCGCTGCGCGAGATGCTGCGTGTGCTGAAGCCGGGCGGCGACCTCTTTTTTGTAGAGCATGGGCTTTCACCCGACCCGCGGATAAAGACATTGCAGGAACGGATCAATCCCCCATGGCGGGCCCTCGCCGGTGGATGCAATCTGAATCGTGAGATTGATCGCTTGATTTCCTCAGCGGGGTTCCGTATTCGGCAGCTGGATAAGAGCTATTTGCCCGGGCCCAGGGTATTCAGCTTTACCTATCGGGGACGCGCGCAGCGCGTCCCTTGACCGGGACCTGGATTTTCTTGCCTGCTCAGGGCAGCAGCAGCTCTGATTGGCCCATCCAAGTATGCAGCGCCGCATTCGCCTCCTAACGCCTTTACAGGGGGGCCCCCATGCCTGATTCAAAGTCTGATCCGATTTCGTCAGCGCGCGCTCACGGTGTGCTCGCTGTGCTCTTCCTGACCGTCGCCGGCTTGCTTGGCTACGCAGTCCACCAGCACTATCAGGTCAAACATCTTTCAGCCGAAAATGACCTGGTGCTTTCCACATTGAAAGATACGCGCGCGCAGATGATCGCCCTCAATGCGAAACTTGACTCAGTCGCTGCGCAACCTGCGGGGCAACCCGGGCCGGTGAAAGTGCTGGCCCCCCGCCGGCCTCCCAGTAGCCTGGTCCGGCACAGCGCCAACGATCCTCGATTCAAACGGCTTCAGACGCAGCTTGATGCCCAGGGAAGGGCCATTGCATCCGCGCGACAGGAATTCTCCGCGGCGCGCACCGAGCTGCAGGGCGGCATTGCGCGTACTCATGAGGAGCTGGTGACTTTGCAGAAGAAAGGTGAACGCAACTACTTTGAATTCGATCTGGATAAATCGAAGCAGTTTCAGCGCACCGGCCCTGTCGCCATCAGCCTGCGCAAGGCGAATACCAAACATCTGTACGCCGACCTGGAACTCAGGGTGGAAGACGCGCAGGTCTCCCAGAAACATGTGAACCTCTTTCAGCCGGTGGTGTTCTACACGTCGCAGGAAGGCCGCCCTGTGGAACTGGTCATCAACAGCATCCGCAAGAACCATATCCACGGCTACATCAGCGCGCCCCGGTACAGTGCCGCCGAATTGGCGTCGGATAGTTCAAACGGCGGCAATCGGCGGAAACTGGAAGGGCCCCGGTGAACGCGCGGTAATGTCTGTTAACCGGCAACGGCGCCCCGGTCGCCTGATGCGGCCGGCATTTTTACCCGTCGCGGTTTCAACCGCGAGGGATTATTGCGGAGTAGGTGTTGAGCGTTGTGCACGCAACTGGTTCACCCGGAATCTGCCGCCGAGCCAGGCGGAAGGCATTGCCAGCACGATGAGCGCCAGCGGATACCAGTGCGGCCCCAGCCCGCGGTTCCAGGTTGCCGCCGCCCCGGCGATGCTTACCACCAGGGCCACAGTGCCGCCCACCAGGGCGTGACCCATGGGCCGGTCTGGCGCGAGTCGCGCAATGATGTAGCCGCTGAGCACACCATAGATCGTGCGATACGCCGTCGCAAGTAGCAGGAGCCCGTCGCCCATCGGCTGGCCCAACGCCGGAAACACCCCGAGTGCGTGCAGCCCGATATCCGTGCCAAGCGAAAGAATAGCGCCCGCAAGGATGCCCGCAATCACCGCGGCGATACTGCGCCCCACATGTCCCCCGCCGGCTCCTTTGTTCATCATTCCCTCGCCCATTTTCTAGCTCTCGATTTTGCCGCTCTGCCCCAACCCAGCCCTTGCCCGTTCCCGACGCACAACTTTCCTGGCCCTGGCACAGGGCAGCAGCGGCCTTGATTGGCCCGTTCAATATACTCCGTGGCCCTGTCTTGCGGAACCAACCCTCCCTCGCAGGAAGGCCGGTGTCCTGTTTGCGGCTGGAGCTACCAGGCACAGTGATGGCTCAGTTCGCAAATTGCGGCGTCGCTTCAGTTTCGTGCTTTCTGCGCGGCTGACCTGAGCGCTGGATCATCGCCTGACTCCACCTCCTCGAGGCGCCGACGTTCGAGGCGCGGACGAACGAGGGGCCGACATCCGCGGCGCGGATGGGCGCGGTGCGGATAAGCGCGGCGAAGACGTGCGCGGCGCCGACATGCGCGGTGAAGCCGATGGAACGCGCGGCGCGGCGATGCGTGGCGGCGGGCTTGTGATTCGGGCGGACGGAGGCATCCTGCGATACTGGTCTACGCGGTACTGTCCCTGAATCCTGGCCTGGCGGCTTCTCTCCAGTTCCCCAATGTGCGACCGTGTCGGCGCGCCTCCGCTCCCGCGTGGCTGCACGCGTGACTGGGGTGCGCTGGGAGTTGTAATTCTGGGTTGGATCTTTTCCCATGATCGTCCGTCGCGGCGATACCAGCTGTTGTTTTGATGGGAATACACATGCCCGCTCCGGTCTGAGTAGAGATCGCGTCTTGGCGCGCCCGTCCTCGGCGCTCCCTGCCTGAAAGTGCCGGTTCCTGGCGCCGTCACTCGAGGACGAGAGACGATTCTCCCCGGAGCTCGTAACGGGACTGGATGCCGGCTGACTACACCGGGCGATCTCCAGCGGTCGTACACGGTCGCGCCTCGAAAGCCGTCATGGCCTGTCCGTCCGGCAACGGATCGGTTGTAGAGAACACGGTTCCAGTAATGAGGAGGATGAGAGTCGTGGGCCCAATGGTGCCAATACCACGGACGCGGATACCAGGGGCGCCAGTAGTACCCGCCGCCCCAGTAACCGTAGTTGAACCCAAAGCCCCAGGTCCAGGGCCAGCCGAAATAGTAGCTGCTGTACCAGTAGGGATAGTAATAGCCGGTCCCGTATACGACGACGCCATTCCAGATGAAGGAGCCGAAATAACCCGGCGTGTAACCCACATAGACATAATCGGGAGTCGAATCGTATACGTGGACATATTTGACGTGATATACCGGCTCCGTGGGAGGAACGGAATAGATTTCAGGCGGCACATAGTCGCAGACGCTCCACGGTCCCAGCGGATTGTCCGCAACAAACCAGACGCCATCGTTTACAGCGTAATATTTCCCACGAGCTTTGATGATGTCGTTCGGTGAATTGACGGCGTAAGACATCTCCGTGCCGGAAATGCGCTTGAACTTCGGTTCACCATCATAGGTCGCAGTGAACGTCGCCTTTTTCCTGTCCACGGTTGCTGTCTGGGGTACTTGCGCGGCAACCACCGCGTCACGCGCTTCCGGAGTGCCCGGAATGCTGGCCAACACGGCGCTCCTGGGATGTCCGCCCGGGATGCGGGAGAAATCCACCGGCAAAGCGCTTCCCTCAACAAATTCCCAGGGACCCGCCAGCGTTGCGGCCCTGAACCATCGTCCTGAAAGCAGGACATAGTAATGCTGCTGCGGCAGGCTCAGGAACAGATCGCTGTCTGTGTTCGTGATGTACAGCAGTCGCGTGCTCTCAATGGGTGAAAATTGAGGATCGCCTGTGATCTGGATCAGTTCCGCGGGCTCGGTGCTCACGATGACTTCCGGGATGCCTTCAGCCAGTCTGGGCGGAGCGTTTGCCTCTTCGGCCGGGTCCAAAAGCGTCGAGAGTGAGCCGGGCGCGTCGCTCGCCTTGCTCCAGGGCCCGTTCACGTTCCCGGCGGTCATCCAATAGCCCACGCCGCGGAGAAAGTACCGCCCCGAACCGGGATCGAGAGCGATTACCGCCGGAGAATTGACCACGCGCATGAACTTTGTGCCGGCGATCTTTTGCAGCACAGGCTCGCCGTCAATCAGGATGAGTACCGCAGGATTTTCCCGGACAAAGATTTTCGGCGGATCGCTGCTGAAATTGTCGCCGCCTGACTTGCCCTCGCTCTGAGTGATGGCTATGTCTGCGAGCAGACGGTCAAGCGCAATTGTCATGGTCCACGGTTGTAACGCTTCGATCGTGGCCTTTGAGTAAGCTGCCTCTTCCGCGCCGGCGGAGGGGAAAACGACGTTGCTTACGTCAATGTCATAGAGCGTCACAAGGCGCTTGTCCTGGTCGACTGTCGTGCGCCCGGAGAGCCAGGCTGTTCCGTAGGTGGACTGGCCTGTGTTCTTGTCCGTGACCACGATCGTGGTCCGGTCTTCGAGTTTCCCGTTTTCCCACTTGTCCACCTGCGGCTGATACACGTCAATTTGGATCCCGTTGGAATGGATCGTGCGCGGCCAGCCTCGGTCTGCCGTCTGCGCATTGGATGGCGCAGGGAAAGCCGCTCCCATCAAGAACACCAGCAACCACAAACTCGAAATTGCCTGGAGCGCCATTCCGGCTATCGTGTGCCTGCCATGGCAGCGGCCATGCCGGTTCTTAAAGCTCTGTAACATGCTTCACCCCCTCGACTTCGATTCGAGGACACAGCCCTTCATAAGAAGGCTGTTTCAAAGGCAAATTGCCCGATCCAGGGGGTGAGCGTCTGTAGCTGGCTGGGAAAGAAGACGAATGATCGCTGCAGATACCTCAGGCCAGGGCAATGGAAAAATGAAGAACACTGACGGATCAGGAGACTATTCCATCGCGAAGGCACAGG
>DATIWA010000395.1:0-4013 GCA_035465515.1 Candidatus Limnocylindrales bacterium
CTTTACCGTTCATCCCGAAGTCGGGGATATGCCGGGCCAGCGGCTCTTCCAGCCGGATTTGTCCGTACTGCACCAACCGCATCACGCTGGGCGTGGTGGCCACAACCTTGGTCAAGGAAGCAATATCAAAAACCGTGTCCAGGCTCATGGGCTCGTGCCGGGGAGCCAGCGCGCGAAATCCAAACGCCTTCTGGTGGACAACTTTGCCGTCATGGCCAACCAGCAGGACCGCACCAGTGATTCCCAGCTCATTGACTTGCTGCTGGACCAGGGCGTCCACCGGACCAAAGTTGGCCGATTCCTTGACAGGTAGTGTTCTGGACTTCTTCTGAAGGACGGCTTTTGCTGGCGCGGCGAAGCACAGCCACACAACGGCGCTGCAAATAAGGAACCGAAGAGTAAATTTCATCTCTGAACTGAGTGTGTTATAAACCGAACACAAAAGCAACTTGAGGATGCTTCTGGACCAAGTTACTAACAGCCTGATACCCCAGGCGCTGGAAGGACAGGACGAGCAGTTTCAACGCGCGTTTGCCGTGTTGCGCGCCGGGATAGAGCAGCGGGCGTTTCCGGGAGCTTGCGCGGCCATCACATTCAAGGGCAAGCTGATCGCTCACAAGGCCCTCGGCTATTTCACCTACGAAACCACCTCGCCGGACATCACCCGGGAAACCATCTTTGACCTGGCCTCCGTCACCAAGGCCCTGGCGACCACGGCCGCATGCATGGTGCTGCACGAGGAGGACAGGTTTCACCTTGAGCAGCCGGTCATGGAATTGCTGCCCGAGTTCGCGGCGAATGATGCCAGCCGCCTGCGGGTGACCTTGCGCATGCTTCTGGCGCACTCCTCCGGACTGCCTGCCTACATCAAGCTTTTTCAAACTGCCCGCAATCGGCGCGAACTGCTGGCACAGGCTCTGCAAACGCCTCTGGCGTCGGACCCCGGCTCACGCGCCGAATACAGCGATATTGGCTTCATCCTTCTCGGAGAAGCGCTGGAGAGGATCACCGGCCAGCCACTGGACCAGTTTTGCCGCCGCTCTGTTTTTTCACCTTTGAATCTCAATACCCTAAGCTTTAATCCGCCGGACGCATGGAAAGCAGCTATTCCCCCAACGGAGAATGACCGGACCTTCCGGCAGAGAATCATCCAGGGTGAGGTCAACGATGAGAACGCTTACGTGATGGGAGGAGTAGCCGGACATGCCGGTTGCTTCGGCAATGCCCTGGATGTGGCCGCATATGCCGAGTGCATGCTGCGCGGCGGCGCTCCGTTGCTCCAGCGGCACACTACCGTGGGTCTTTTTACACAGCGCCAGGATGCGCCCCCCGGGACATCCCGCGTGCTGGGCTGGGACACTCCTTCGCCGCCATCTCAGTCCGGCAAGTACTTTTCGCAGAAGTCCTATGGCCATCTGGGCTACACAGGTACTTCCCTGTGGATTGATCCGGAGCGCCGTCTGTCTGTTACTCTGCTTACCAACCGCACCTGGCCGGACCGCGGCTCGCAGGGGATCAAACAGATCAGGCCTGCGTTCCACGACGCGGTAATAGAGGCACTCGATTGAGCATTAAGGACCTCGGAACGGAGCGGCTGAACCTCGCCTCGGCGGACCTCGACACCAAATCCGCGCTGGACATCGCCCGCGTTATCAATCAGGAAGACAGCAAGGTCGCACTGGCGGTCAGGAAAGCTCTGCCGCAGATTGCACAAGCCATTGATGCCATCGCAGCCGCAATCTGTGCGGGCGGGCGCCTCATTTACGTAGGCGCCGGAAGCAGCGGCCGCATCGCCGCCCTGGACGCCTCGGAATGCCCGCCGACCTTCAGCACCGATCCCAAAATCGTGCAGTACGTCATCGCCGGAGGCGAGAAAGCCCTGAGCCGCTCCATGGAGGTCCGCGAGGATTCCCGCAAGTTGGGAGAGCGCGATCTGGCCAAACGCAGACCGGGCGTCAAAGACGTGGTCGTAGGTCTTTCTGCCAGCGGACGTACTCCCTACACCGTTGCTGCGTTAGAGTACGCCCGGAAAAAAGGCGCCAGGACCGTAGCCGTGGTTTGCAATGCAAAGTCCGAGCTCGGCCGCACCGCGGAGATCGAGATCGTGGCCCAGGTCGGTCCGGAAGTTCTTTCCGGCTCCACGCGCATGAAAGCAGGCACCGCTCAAAAAATGGTCCTGAACATGCTTACTACCGGGGCGATGGCGCGATTGGGCCACATCTACGGCAATCTGATGGTGAATGTACACACACAGAATCACAAACTGGTGGAGCGCGGCCTGGCCATTCTTGAGAAAGCGGCCGGCGTTGACCGTGCCGCGGCGCAGCGCTCTTTGCGGGCCGCAAGCAACCGCGTACCTGTGGCGCTCATCATGCTCAAGACCGGTTTAGGTGCGAATGACGCCGGGAAAAAACTCAAACGCGCTAAGGGGAACGTCCGAAGGGCGATTGAGGGTGACTGATTTAACATCGGGGTAATTTAAAATGAAGACGATCCCGAAGCACCGAGAAGCCGGACCCAATGGCGTTCCAACACCGCCTGGTTTGCCGGCGCGTGCAACGCTGAAGAAAATTCCCGTGCGGGTACGGACCATCAACTTTGACGGGACCGCCGAAAATTCAGCGGAGAGTCTTATGGATAAATTCGTTATTCGCGGCGGTAACCCGCTGCTGGGCAACATACGAGTGAGCGGCGCGAAAAACGCCGCACTGCCGGCCATGGCGGCTGCCATCCTGACGGATGAGCCGGTCATTCTGGAAAACATCCCCGATGTGCGCGACATTCAGACGGAGCGCAACCTGCTCGTCTCCATGGGCGCCGAAGTGGAATTGGGCTACGGCCGCGCCCACCACCGCACCACCATCTGTTGCCGCAACCTGGTTCACCCCGAAGCCGCCTACGAACTTGTCAAAACCATGCGGGCCTCCACCCTGGTGCTGGGGCCGCTGGTTGCGCGCATGGGGCGTGCCAGGGTCTCTCTTCCGGGCGGGTGCGCCATTGGCGCGCGCCCCATCGATCTGCATATCAAGGGCCTGGAAAAACTGGGTGCGCAAATCACACAGCAGCACGGTTACATTGAGGCTTTCGCCAAGCGCCTTCGCGGCGGTCACATCAGCTTCGACAAAATCACCGTGACCGGCACCGAGGACCTCATGATGGCCGCCTCCCTTGCCGAGGGCGAGACCGTGATGGAAAACTGCGCCCGGGAGCCTGAAGTTTCCGATCTGGCCGCGCTGCTGAACAAAATGGGCGCCAGGATCGAGGGCGCAGGCACTTCGACCATCTGCATTCAGGGCGTCAGCCGGCTCGGAGGCGCCCGCCATCGCATCGTCCCGGACCGAATTGAAGCGGCCACCTTCATCATTGCAGGCGCGCTCACGGGAGGCGATCTGAGCCTCACTAACTGCGATCCCGGCCATCTCGGCGCTCTTCTGCGCAAACTGGAGGAGTGCGGCGTTACAGTCCAGACCAGCCAGGATTCAGTGCGCGTCACCAACGGGCATCGGCTGAAAGCTGCGGACATCAGCACGGAAGAGTATCCGGGGTTCCCCACCGACATGCAGGCGCAATACATGGCGCTGGCTACGCAGGCGGAAGGAACTTCCATTGTTACGGAAAATATCTTTGAAAACCGTTTCATGCACGCGCAGGAACTGGTGCGCATGGGGGCCAACATTAAAGTTGAAGGAAGGCGGGCCATCGTCCGCGGCCACACTCGCCTGAGCGGCGCCGCCGTCCAGTGCTCAGACCTGCGCGCCTCGGCCTCTCTGGTGATTGCCGCCCTGGTCGCCGACGGCGAAACCATCCTGGACCGCGTCTATCACATTGACCGCGGCTATGAGCGCATTGAGGAAAAGTTGCGCGGCGCAAATGCCCAGATCAAGCGCATCGGTGAGATGCTGCCCCGCCGCACGGCTGCTCCCGCGGGCGTTGCCTGAAAATCTATTTTTGTTTGAGATCTATGTGGAGGAATTGCCTTAACTATAGGTCTTTCTAGAAAAACCTTCAATTGA
>DATIWA010000396.1:0-2556 GCA_035465515.1 Candidatus Limnocylindrales bacterium
GACCTCCGTGGCTGTCGCCCGGGCCGGCTACCACGCCATGCTCAGCGGCAAGACCCTTTCCATCCCCGGATTGCATAACTGGATCATGGCAGAGGCCGTGCGGTTTGGTCCGCGCAAACTCGTCACCGCTGTGGCACGGAGCGTACAAGAGCGAGTGGAATAACGCACTGGCAGGAAAACAGCCACGGGCCACGGACGGGAAGGTGCATGAGGCGAGTGCCGCGGTTCCGCGCTCAGCCTTGGAGAATATCGTCCGCAGAAAGGACGGTACGGCTTTCCCGGCTCCCTGCGATGTTCCGTGCGCTCTGTGGTTAAGAGCCGTTCAGCTGCTTCTTCACCTTTTCCGCCTGCCACAGATGCCGGCGCTGGTGGGCCATCATCCACGGAATAGGCGCTGCCAGTCGGACCGGTGGTAGCCCGGGAAACAACGACGAGACCTTCACTTTCTTCTGGTCCAGCCCTTCGCAGTCACGGATCAGTTTCTCCCAGCCATCCTGGACCGTCATGAATTCAGACACGACCTGCGCGGGATCGCCGTGAGAGATTTCTGGCACAATGCCCTTCGGCGCGCGAAGACGAAACTTGGGTGGCGGTTCGGCAATCCAGATCATCAACCGGCCCATAAGGCCGGGAGAAAACGGTCCGCGGCCGGTCCAACCATCTTTCTTCCCGCGTTCAATTGCGCTGGCAATCCTGGGCTGCACCGCCGCCGCAGTCAAATTCAGGTGCGCAATGCACTCGGCGATGGACCACTTCGCGGGTGCAGGACGGAGCGTGAGTTGTTCAGGAGTCAGGCCGGACACAAGTTCTTTGGCCCGCGTACGAATGGCAGTCAATTCCGATGTAAGCTGATCACTGGCCATGGGACCTCTCGCGCCGCCGTCTAGGATTCGTAATTACTCCCACTCAATGGTGCCCGGCGGCTTGGATGTGACATCATAGACCACGCGATTGATCCCCCGCACCTCGTTCACTATCCGGTTGGAGATCTTTTTGAGCACTTCATAGGGCAGCGGCACCCAATCGGCGGTCATGCCGTCCTCCGAGTGGACCGCGCGAATGGCGCAGGTATAGGCATACGTCCGCTGATCGCCCATCACACCCACAGACATCACCGGCAGAAGCACGGCAAACGACTGCCATATTTTTGTGTACAGTCCGGCGCGGCGAATCTCGTCCACCACAATCTCGTCGGCCTCCTGGAGCAGAGCGATCCGCTCCGGCGTGACCTCGCCCAGAATCCGAACAGCCAGCCCCGGGCCGGGGAAAGGCTGGCGCTGAAGAATGTCTTCCGGCATTCCGAGTTCACGGCCGATGCGGCGAACTTCATCCTTAAACAAATCCTTTAAGGGTTCAACCAGCTTGAGCTTCATCTTCTCCGGCAGGCCGCCCACGTTGTGATGGGTTTTGATGGTCTGCGAAGGCCCGCGCACGCTGCGCGACTCGATCACGTCCGGATAGAGAGTGCCCTGAACCAGCCACTCGACCTTGCCGATTTCACGCTCCAGACGGTGCGCCTCGGCGTCAAAAACATCAATGAACGTGTTGCCGATGATCTTGCGCTTCTGCTCAGGGTCCGTGACCCCGGCCAGTTTGGCGAGGAACTGCTTGCTCGCATCCACCGCCGCCAGGTTCAGGCCCAGTTTGTCGCGCATGCTCTTCTGGACTTTTTCGAATTCGTTCTTGCGCAGTATCCCGCCATTGACAAAGATACAGATCAATCGGCGTCCAATGGCCTTGTCCACCAGGGTAGCGGCCACGGCGGAGTCCACCCCGCCGGAAAGCCCGCAGATCGCTCTTCCCTGTTCGCCAACGGTCTGCCGTATCTGGCGGATCGACTCTTCAATGAAATGTTGGGGGGTCCACTCGCCGCGCGCCCCGCAGATCTCAAGCACAAAGTTACGCAGCAGATCGATTCCACGCTTCGTGTGGTGGACCTCCGGATGGAACTGCACGGCCCATATGCGCAGCGACTCGTCCTGCATCGCCGCCAGCGCGTTGCTGGACCTGGCCACAATGCTGAAGCCGGGAGGAAGCGCTTTGGCCTCGTCCCCATGCGACATCCACACGTTCATGGATTCCGGCAGCCCCTGGAACAACCGCGATTCTCCAGCGATCGCGATCTCAGCATGGCCGTATTCGCGTTTGGGGCCGGGGACGACCTTGCCGCCCAGCTTCTGCGTGATGAAGTGCAGCCCATAGCAGATGCCGAGCACGGGCAGCCCCAGCCCGAGCACGCGCTCATCCGCAGGCGGGGCGTCAGCGTCGTAAACGGACGAAGGCCCGCCGCTCAGGATGATGCCCGCAGGCTTGTAGCTCTTGATTTCGTCGAGTGGCGCCGTGCAGGGCAGAACGACGGAGAAGACTTTCAGTTCGCGGATGCGGCGCGCAATAAGCTGCGTGTACTGCGAGCCGAAGTCGAGAATGACAATGGATTGGGCTTCCACGAATGATTTTCTCTAATCCGAAAGAGTGTGTAAAGCGAGAAATGCTGCTGCCAGCCCAGTCGCAGGCTTCCAGCGCAAGAGAACTGGCCCGGCCGCTCATTGGCCACGC
>DATIWA010000397.1:0-5296 GCA_035465515.1 Candidatus Limnocylindrales bacterium
TCGCCCGCGATTGCAGGCACCCTGGCGTATATGGCTCCCGAAGTCCTGATGGGAGAAACGCCTGACCGGCGCGCCGACATCTTCTCTCTCGGCGTGGTGTTCTATGAGGCGCTGACCGGACTGCATCCCTTCCGTGATTCGCATGCCATGGGCACCGTGGCGCACATCCTCCATGAAAGCCCGCATGCGTTTCCCGGGCCGTTCCCTGCCGGCCTCGACCACGTGATCACCCGCATGCTGGCCAAGGACCCGGCGCAGCGCTACCAGACCTGTGAGGACGTGCTCGCGGACCTGCGCGCTGTCCATGCCGGACGCTTCTCTCCTGCTGCTGCACTCCATCGTCTGCGGCGCGCCACAATCCGCTTGCCGCGGGCGGCATTTGCTTCGTTTCTCGTTGTTCTGGCGGCCACGGCTTTCCTGCTGAGTCCGCGAACACGGCAAGTTGCATCGTCCGGACCCCGCCTGCTGGTTGTGCTCCCATTTAAACCGGCGGCCCCGGATGCCAACAGCCGCGCTTTTGCCAGCGGCCTTACCGACACCATGAACGCGAAGCTGGGAGAGCTTGCCAACCGTTATCCGCTGGAAATGGTGGGCGCCTCAGAGGTGCGCGCCCAGCAAGTCACCGATGCCCGGCAGGCGCGCTCCGTTCTGGGGGCCAGCCTGGCCCTGGAAGGAAGCATGCAGCAGTCCGGCAATACCATCCGCGTCGTTTACTCTCTCGTGGATACGCGATCACTCCGCCAGATGCACTCCGGAGTCATCACCGCCGACTCTTCCAACCCTTTCGCCGTCCAGGACCGTGTCATTGAAGAGGTGCTGAGCGACCTCGATATTGATCTCGCCAATGCCGATCGCGGGCGCATGATATCCCACGGCACCACGCAGCCCCAGGCCTACTCTTCCTACCTGCGCGGCCAGGGTTATTTGCAGGAGTATGACCGCCCCGAGAACCTCGATAAGGCCGTAGCATCTTTTCAGGAGGGCCTCGCCGCCGATCCGCGCTTCGCGCTTGCCTATGCCGGCCTTGGCCGCGCCTACCTTAAGAAATATGATGCTACGCATTCTCCCGAATTCGTCACCCGCGCCGCCGACGCATGCTCGCGCGCCGTCGCTCTGGATCGCGGCAAGGCGGACGGCCAGATCTGCCTGGGCGTGCTGTTCAATACCACGGGAAAGTACGCGGAAGCAGCCCGGCATCTCGAACTTGCGGTAAAGCTTGCCCCCAACCGCGACGAATCCTACCGCGAACTGGCGTTGGCCTATGAAGGACTCAGGGATCCGGACAGGGCCGAATCACTGCTGAAGAAGGCCATTTCGCTCCGCCCTGATTACTGGGCCGGCTACCAATGGCTCGGCGCCTTCTATGCCCAGCATGGCTACTATCACCGGGCGGTGGAACAATTCAAGCGCGTCGTTGAACTCGCGCCGGACAGTTTCAGCGGATACAGCAACCTGGGCGCCATGTATGACATGCAGGGCAACTACAACCAGGCGATCGCCGTTCTGGAAAAATCCATCAGCATTCGTCCCGCGCCCGCCGCGCTGAACAATCTGGGAGCGGCCTACTTTTATCAGGGCAGATATCAGGATTCCGCCGGCGCTTACGAGCGCGCGGCCCAGATGACTCCCGGAGACTTCAAGGTGTTCGGCAACCTTGGCGAAGCCTATGGCCACATCCCCGGTGAAGAAGTGCGAAGCCGTGAAAATTACGCCCGTGCGCTCGAGATGACCGAGCAGCGCCTGAGCACGAACAGCCACGACGCTGAAACCCTCTCCTACTCCGCCCTGTACGCCGCGCGCCTCGGGCAGAAGGTGAAAGCCGAGCGGTCGCGCGCCGCCGCCCTGAACTTGTCTGCCCGCGACCCTGGAATACGGCTGAACTCGGCTCTGGTGCTGGCGCACTTCCATCAGGACGCTCGCGCCCTCGATGACCTGGAACGCGCCGTCAAGGACGGCCTCTCCGTTACCGAAATCACCAACGATCCTGCCTGGCGCAGATTTTCCGCAAACCCAAGGTTTGTGTCCATCATCAATTCGGCAGAACGAGCTGAAAAGAAGTAACCGGCAAGCATTAAAAAGGAGAAGTTATGAATCCGAAATCGGCAGCAAGCCCCGGACCAGTTGCTACCGCGCAACGGCCGGAAAAGCACGTGCACATCAAAAACTCCTTCGGTCACGTGGACCAGGATGAAGTCACCATCAGCAAAGATGGAGGAGAGGAAGTCGTCTGGTGGGCCAACGGCAATGAGCGCGCCGAGATTGACTTTGACCCGAAAGACACGCCGTTTGCCAGCGCGCATTTCGATGTTCCCGCGAACCATCGCGTCAACAGCGGCCCTGCCGTAGTCGGCCCCGATGAAAAGAGGAAATACAAATACACCGTTAAAGGGCCGGCCGGCCCGCATGATCCCGCGGTGATCATCCAGCGATGAACGTCCGCAGGAACCATCCATAACTGGCAAAAACCATGACTGGCGAAAACTGAAACCGGGCGCATCTTTGCACTCCAGGAATGCGTCCGGCGAATGTGTTCAGGAAGGCCTTTCCTTGCGTTCCCTCTCGCGTTCTTCCGCCTTGGCCCGCAACGCGCGGCCTTTCTCCGGGATCGGGTCCTTCACCAGGCCGTATGCTTTGCGGCCTTCATGGTCTTCAGGCAGGTACTCTGTAATGGGCAATCCCTCGGGCGTGACGAAAAGCAGGCAGTGGCAGTATTTGTAGATCTGCATGTCGTCGCAGGCGCAGATCCATGTCCGGTGCTGGACCTCTTCCCTCTTGTCGGGATAGAAGCGGCAGGGACACAGCGGCTTGCCCAGCGTATCCAGATGGTGTGCCAGTCCCAGCACCACGGCCTCGGTCACCTCTTTGTCAGGATGCGTCGCTGTGCCGGATTTTTCACAGTACTTCTCTACAAATTTCCTGATCCGCTGGAGCGACTCTTCACTCACATTCGTCATGTGATCTGCTTCCCCCGTCTCTAACAACTCTTATTTAACCCGGAACTATGATGACGGATAAATCCATTCTTCTTCACTTAAGAAAAACTTGTCTGGAGTATAGATGAATTTCCGCTCTGCCTGAAAATGAAAGAAAACTTTTCTGCAATTAACCCTGGCCTGGGTCCAACCGCCTGCTGCTACTCGGAGTAGAATAGCTTCCACGCAAAGTAAGTACCCGCGCGGCGTCCTGCCTCCAACCGCCCCGGGCCTTTTGCCTTCAACCATTGGGAGGTTTGCATCGATGCAGTCTCGTCTCTCCGTTGTTGTGGCCTTGTTTCTTGCCTTCACACTCGCCGCCGGCGCGCAATCCGGCACCTCCAACCCTCAGCCTGTTCCCGTACCCAACTCTCCGGCCCCCACCGGTTCCGATCCTAATGACTCCGGTTACACCAGCACCTATCTTCTGAATTACGACTGGACAACGGCTGATGGCAGCGTTGATAACGCTCTGCTGCGGCTGGAAGCCAATCGCCAGCGGCGTGGCGGCAATCCAAACTTCATTGGCGACATGCTGGTCCAGGCACAGGAGCAGCGTGCCCTCAATCCTCAACTGATGCCCGGCGTTACGCCTCCTTCCGGTGTTCCCGTATGGTTCAATATGGGTCCCCTCAGGAGCAACCACATACAAAATGGCGTATTGCGCACCGTCACTGACAGCGGACGCGCTCGCACCATTCTCCCTCATCCCACCAATCCCAACATCCTTTACTTCCTTACTTCGTCCGGTGGGCTGTGGAAGACCACTGACTTCCAGCAGAACAAGCCTCACTGGGTCTCTTTGACCGATGGCGTCATTACCACTTCCGGCGGCGCAGCCGCGTTCGGCCGCACCCCTGACACCATTTACCTCGGACTCGGCGATCCCTTTGACGGCAACGCAGCCGCCGGCGCCTACGTGTTGAAGAGCACCGATGGCGGCCAGACCTGGGGCCCGGCCGTCCGCTTGACGCTCGGGTCGACTTCCGCGGGCAGCATCCGCGATCTCAAAGTTGACACCAGTGGACCGCAGGATGTTGTGCTCGCTGCCACCGACTTCGGTCTCTTCCGTTCGGATGACGGCGGTGCGACTTTCAGCTTCAATTTCAGCAGCCCGTTCCTGTATTCCACGTCGGTTGGGACCTTCGCCCAGACCGTCTGGAGCATCGTCAATACAAGTAAAGGTTGGGTGGCGGCTACCGAATCGCCGGTCGTAGGCATCCCTCAGACCGCGGCCACCGACGGCGTCGGCGCCCTTGCTGTCTCCACGGATCAGGGCGCCACATGGCAGCCGCTGGCTTCCTTGTCCGAGACGTTCCCGGTCCAGAACGGCACCCAGACCGTGCTGGCCGGCCGCATCACTCTGGGCGTTGGTGCCCCCGGCGATGCTTCCGTATATGCCTTTACCGCCACTCAGCGTGACCGCAGCCAGCTCGATTTGTTCCGTTCCACTGACGGTGGCGCCAACTGGACACCCATTGGATTGCCCGGCAAGACACCGGTCAATCCCAATCCCGACGCCCCGGACATGAATGTCATGCGCGGCCAGGCCTTCTATAACCACATGCTGCTGGTTGACCCGAATGATGCCAACCGCAACACCGTTTACCTTGGCGGCCAGCTGTTCTCCGCCAAGAGCACGGACGGCGGCGCAAGCTGGCGTGTGCTCGCCGATTGGCTCGCGCTGTTCAAAATGCCCTATGTCCATGCCGACTACCATTCCGCCGCCATCTCTCCCGTGACCAAACAGGTTTTCTTCGGCACCGATGGCGGGCTGTTCGTCAGCAATGACGGCGGCGCAAGCTGGGACGATGGCAAAAACGAAGGCATCGTGACAGAGCTCGCCTACTCCATCGCCGTCTCTCCCAATAATCCCCTGTTCTCCATCATCGGAACGCAGGACAACGGCACCTTCTCCCGCGTCGCCAACACCGATATCTGGGAGCAGACGCTGGGTGGCGACGGCATTGGCACCGCCTGGAGCAGGGCAACCGTCAACGATGACGTCGCCTTCACCAGCTTTCCCGGCGGATCAACCGTGGTCAACATCCATACTCCGCCTAACATCCAGAACAAGTGGGCGTTTGCCCGCAACGGCATCAATCGCCGTTTCGGCAACTTCTTTACCGCATACGCCACTCCTTCGGCGGTCGCCGACCCCACCGGCCAGGTGTTCTTCAACTACACCAGCCGTCAAATTTACAAGACCACCAACGCGGGCGGCTTGTGGACTGACATCGGGCATACGTTGATCCCGGGAATTCCTACCAACAAGCCTCCCATTCCTGACGTTCCTCCCTCGCCCGGCATCGGCGCGGCGCGCA
>DATIWA010000398.1:0-3094 GCA_035465515.1 Candidatus Limnocylindrales bacterium
GCCGCTTGACCACATCCGGGAGGCCATCATCTCCGAAGCCCGGCAGATGCTGGTGGAGGACATTGCCGCCAATGAAGCCATGGGACGCCACGGCGCAACGCTCATGCCCGGTTCCGGCGGAGTGCTCACGCACTGCAATGCCGGGGCCCTGGCGACTTGCGGTTACGGCACCGCGCTGGGCGTGATCCGCGCGGCGGTTTCCGCCGGCAAACAGATCCATGTCTTCGCCGATGAAACCCGTCCCTTCCTGCAGGGCTCGCGCCTCACCGCCTGGGAACTGATGAAAGACGGCATTCCCACCACTTTGATCGCTGACAACATGGCCGGCGCCATGATGCGCCAGGGCAAGATCAAAGCCGTAATCATGGGAGCGGACCGCATTGCCGCCAACGGCGACGTGGCCAACAAGATCGGCACTTACAGCGTGGCCGTTCTGGCCAAAGAGCACGAAATTCCCTTCTACGTTGCCGCGCCGTGGTCGACCGTGGACCTGAATACGCCCACCGGCGATCAGATCCCCATCGAGCAGCGCTCGCCCAGGGAAGTCACGCATCACGCCGGCAGGCAGGTCGCTCCTGAGGGCGTCCGGGTGGAGAACCCCGCTTTTGATGTCACGCCGCACAAGTATGTTGCGGCAATCGTTACCGAGCGCGGCATCGCCAAAGCGCCTTTTTCTGAGTCACTGCGGGAACTGTCTTCAGCACGGTTTCCGCCTGATTGTGAACTGGCCGACCGCATGCCGCGCGTCGGTGGGCTCGCACCGAAACCATGACGAAAAGATCTTCATCTGCAATCCCGATTGTCGGGGGTATCTTGATCGCCACAGTGCTATTTGTGGCACTGTTCGCTGCAGCCGCATGGCTTATGCCCAGCTTCTTGCGCCTTGCCGGCTCCCGCTGGGCCCATCTGTTCGAGGTAGTTGCCATCTCCTTCGCTTGCTTCGTCCCCGTGCTGCAGCTAAGGCGACACCGGCGCAAACGTCGCGTCTGAAATCCTGGTTCAGATTTCCCCGTGTCTCTGGGGCGAGTTTCCTCATGGTACCCGGATGGATGATCGATGAAAGAATGGATTTCCGCGCTGGATGGGATGCGCCAGACCAGTCGCGGCTTTTACCCGCGCCATCCGCGACAAGGGCTGGTCTTCCCATTCCGGCGATGATGGCAATGAATCGGTTCTGGCAATTCTTATGAGGCTATCCGCTGGATCTTGACCGCCGTCGTATCCGGTTCGTAGCCTTCATCCTGAAGCGTCTTCAGCGCTGCCTGGCGGAGCGCCTGCTCGTCTGCGTTTCTGGCCAGATCGCAATGCCGGCGAATCACCTCTTCCCCGGCCTGAATCCGCACCAGCCATTTCGACTTCTGCTGGTCCCAGGAAACATCAACACGGTCTGCGCGCATTGTCCCCTCCCTGAGCTTGAACTTCGCTAAACTTCCATGGTCTTCAAATTCGGACTGACGATCAGCCTGGCCTCCGTGGCCTTCTGCACGTCTTCCGGCGTCAACCCCGGCGCCACCTCTTCCAGCACCAGCCCTTTCGGCGTCACGCTGATGTATGCCATCTCGGTCACAATGGTATTCACCACCTTCATGCCGGTGAGCGGAAGCGTGCATTTCTTCAGGATCTTGGGCGCGCCTTCTTTTGTGGTGTGCTCCATGGCGATCACCACCCGCCGCGCTCCGGCTACCAGGTCCATGGCGCCGCCCATGCCCTTCACCATCTTGCCGGGGATCATCCAGTTGGCCAGGTTCCCTTCTTCATCAACTTCCATCGCCCCGAGCACGCTCAGGTCAATGTGGCCGCCGCGGATCATGGCAAATGAATCGGCGCTGGAAAAATAGGCCGTGCCCGCGATCTCCGTCACCGTCTCCTTGCCTGCGTTGATCAGGTCCGGGTCTTCCTCGCCTTCGATCGGGAACGGTCCCACGCCCAGCATGCCGTTTTCGCTTTGCAGCACCACTTCCACGCCCGGCGGCACATAGTTCGCCACCAGGGTCGGCATACCGATGCCCAGGTTCACATAGAACCCGTCTTTCAGTTCGCGGGCAATCCGCTTTACGATGCGCTCCCGCTTCTCCACGTCTTTCTGCTTGTCCGGTTTCACTGGTGTTGTGGCCATTCTTATTCTCTCGACTGTAGTCAGATGCCAACCGTGATCATGAAATTCGCGCCCGGTCTCTGGTTTTTGTCGTTGCAGGTACGGCTGCTATGCCCTCTTCTGCACCGTCCGCTTTTCAATCCGCTTTTCCTTGAGCGTAGTCTGGAAAACGCGCTTTACGTAAACGCTGGGAACATGTACCCGGTCCGGGTCAAGCTGCCCTGGCTCCACGATCTCCTCGACTTCGGCAATGGTCACGCGCGCCGCAGTCGCCATTACCGGATTGAAGTTCCTCGCCGTCTTGCGAAACATCAGGTTCCCCCAGCGGTCGGCCTTCCACGCTTTGATCAAGGCGAAGTCCGCTTTCAGCGCCCGTTCCATCACATGCGGGCGGCCGTCAAAATCGCGCACCTCTTTGCCTTCGGCCACGATGGTTCCTGCGCCCGTCGGCGTAAAAAACGCCGGAATACCGGCGCCGCCCGCGCGTATGCGCTCGGCCAGAGTGCCCTGCGGGTTCAGCTCCAACTGCACCTTGCCGCTCAGCACCATCTGCTCAAAGAGCTTGTTCTCTCCCACATAGGAGCCGATGTGCTTCTTGATCTGGCCCGCGCCCAGCAGCTTGCCCAGGCCATAATTGTCCACTCCCGCGTTGTTGGAGATGGTGGTCAGGTCCTTGACGCCTTTGCGCGCCAGGGCTTCTATCAGCTCCTCGGGGATACCGCACAGCCCGAATCCGCCGACCATGATCGTGGCGCCGTCGAGTACATCGCGGACCGCTTCTTCTGCGTTGGCAACGACTTTATTCATAAACAGTTGATTCTATATACCCCGTACGAGCCGGTGCAACGGCCCGCAGGAACACAGGAGTAGAATTGCACCGAATGCGTAGCTCGCTTATCAAGCTTGTGCCTCGCAAGTTCCTTCCCTGGGGCTCAATCTGGTTTGGAACCGTACTCTTGTTGATGGGTACTGCGCTTTTCTTTACGGGCTATTTTTTAG
>DATIWA010000399.1:0-5037 GCA_035465515.1 Candidatus Limnocylindrales bacterium
AATTATTTCTGGAATCCCTTGACTTCAGATGGTGGCGGCCTAAAATAAAAGCATCACCTCCGATCCGATTCAGGATCGAATGGGCTTGTGGCCAAGGAAACCGTCACCGCTTCTTGGTCTCAGGCCCATTTTAATTTCCGCTGCTTTTCAGGAATGCTCCGGCGCATTGGCCGGCGCGGTTTTCTGCAGGCCCGTTTTTATCTCGCCCTTTTCCCTGACTCTCCACCTGCCTTGTGCACCCTGGCCTTTACAGCGTAGCGGTCAAGAGCGCGCGCCAAAGACTCCGGAGCGTTGATTTCCATCTGCACCAGGCTGTCACGATAGGCACGCTTCAATACATGCGCGCGCGCTTCAATCTGGGCAAGCAACTTGCCTTCACTCTGGGGAACGCGTATGCGCAGATTGCGAAGCGCATCAATTTCCATGTGTTGATCTATGACCGCCAGCAGCTCGTCGAGCCCGGCGCGTTTTGCCGCTGAGATGTAAACAGTGGATTGCGTCCCCGCCAGCGTGTTCCGCTGCGCTTCAGACAGCAGATCAGTCTTATTCATGACGTGGACCTGCGGAGTGTCCTGCACTCCCAGCTCTTTCAGCACCGACTCCACCTGCCGTTGCTGCTCCTGCGCCAGCGGACTGGTCACGTCGGATACGTGCAGCAACAGGGCCGCCCGCTGCACCTCTTCCAGCGTCGCGCGAAAGGCGGTCACCAGCGTCGTGGGCAGATTTCGTATGAATCCGACGGTATCGGACAGCAGGACCTTGCGCTTGCTGGGCAGCGTGATGACGCGAATGGTGGGATCAAGCGTGGCGAACATTTTGCTGGAGGCAAGAACGCCGGCGTCCGTAAGGGCGTTGAAGAGCGTTGACTTCCCCGCGTTGGTGTAGCCCACCAGGGCCACGGTTGGCAGGGGCACCGATTCACGCCGCTGCCTTTGCTGCGCGCGCACCCGCCGCACTTCCTCCACCTGCTGCTTGATGTGGCGGATGCGACGATAGATTTTTCGCCTGTCGGTTTCCAGCTGGGTTTCGCCCGGACCGCGGGTGCCGATGCCGCCGCCAAGCTGCGACATCTCAATGCCCCGCCCGGCCAGGCGCGGCAGCAGATACTCAAGCTGGGCCAGTTCCACCTGGAGCTGGCCTTCCCGGCTGCGGGCGTGGCGCGCAAAAATGTCCAGGATCAATTGCGTGCGGTCAATGACTCGCGCATCCACTTCCTGCTCGATGTTGCGCTGCTGCGAAGGCGAGAGTTCGTGGTCGATGAGCACCAGGTCGGCATGCGACGAAGCTACCGCTCCGGCGATTTCCTGGAGCTTGCCGATTCCGATAAGCGTTGCCGGGTCGGGACGGTCCCGTCTCTGCACGAACTCGCCCACAACTTCCGCGCCCGCCGAAAGTGCGAGTTCACGAAACTCCGCCAGCGATTCTTCCACGCCTGGAGCGGCGATGCCCGGCTCCTCATGGTCGCTGCCGGCGGCGTGACGGGCCATCACCGCGCCCGGGGGCAGATTGATGTCACGGTCCGAGCGCGAGCGATGACGAAATTCAACGGCTACAAGAAAGGCGCGCTCCGGCCCCTCACGGCCAGTGACAATCCCGGCCGGCTCACGAAAACGGCGGGAACGCTGCCCAGGAATGGATTAGCCCTCCACTTTGGCCGATGCGCTTTCGACCTCAGCTCCCGAATGGTGGCCGCCACGCGGCTCCGCGTGGTGCATCCCTTTGGACATGACCACCGTAGAGATGGCATGTTTGAAGATGAGCTGCTCCTGATTGTTGGTTTCCAGAACCACTGAATACTTGTCGAAGGACCGGATCCGGCCCGTCAGCTTGACGCCGCTGAGCAGGTAAATGGTGACCTGCGTCTTGTCTTTGCGCGCCGTATTCAGGAAGGAGTCCTGTATGTTTTGTGCCGGCTTGTTTTCCATCTGCCGATCTATCTCCTGTAGAGGCTTGCCTGCATACGAACCAGGGAAACAGCTTACCGTCTACCCACCTGTTCCTCATTGTAGCTTTTTGAGACGCTTCCGGCAAAAGCCAATGCGAGCCGCTCAAGATGCTAGAATTTGCCTGTGTCCGGAGCAAAAAGCACAAGCCAGAAAGCTCTCACTGAAGTCCCCATGCTGGACCTCGCCCGCCAGTACGCTTCGATTCGCGAAGAGATGGTCCAGGCAGTCTCCCGCGTTTGCGATTCCCAGCAATATATTCTCGGCGGAGAAGTCGCGGCGTTCGAGCGCGAATTTGCCACCCTCTGTTCCACACGGGAAACTGTGGCCTGCGCTTCCGGAACAGACGCCCTTTGGCTGGGGCTCGTGGCCGCCGGGGTAAAGCAGGGCGACTCCGTGATCACCAGCCCATTTAGCTTTTTCGCCACGGCCAGTTCCATTGTCCGGGCGGGCGGCCGTCCGGCGTTTGTGGATATTGACCCGGAGACTCTGAACATTGATCCCGCAAAAGTTGAGCTGGCTTTACGAAACTCGCCGCACCGCCAGGCCATCATGCCGGTGCATCTTTACGGGCAGTGCGTGGACATGGACGCGATCAACCGCCTGGCTGCGGAATTCAGGCTCGCGGTGGTGGAAGACGCCGCCCAGGCCTCCGGCGCAACGTGGAACGGCAAGGCCGCCGGTTCGCTCGGAACCGCCGCCGCATTCAGTTTTTATCCCACCAAGAACCTGAGCGCCTTCGGCGATGCGGGCGCGCTGACGACCAGCGATCCCGCCCTCGCCGAACATGCGCGCTCGCTGCGCAACCACGGGGCGAAGCAGCGCTACTATCACGATGAGATCGGCGCCAACAGCCGCATGGATTCCATCCAGGCCGCGGTCTTGCGGGTGAAACTGCCGCATCTGGAAAATTGGAACCATGCCCGCCGCGAACGGGCGCAAAACTATGACCGCCTGCTCAACGGCGCGGGGCTGACCAGGACCGGCGCGGCGTCCAAAGCCCCCGTCACCCTGCTCAAGACCCGTCCGCAGGCCCACCACATTTATCACCAGTATGTTGTTCGCGTGCAGCAACGGGACAAGCTGCGGCAGTTCCTGAAAGAGCGCGGAATCGGCAGCGAGGTTTATTACCCCGTCCCGCTGCATCTGCAAAAGTGCTTTTCCTATCTTGGGTACGCTCCGGGCGAACTGCCGGAATCAGAACGCGCCGCCCTGGAAGTACTGGCCCTTCCCATGTTTGCCGAGTTGGAAGAATACGAGCAGCGGCAGGTGGTGGATGCGATCGCCGAGTTTTATTCCTGATCGCCCAGGCCAGCCGCATGATCACCATGGGACGCTCAATGCGGTCCTTTCTTTCTGAATCTGGACGCGCCACCGGACCGGGGTAGCGAGAGTCAAACCGCCGCTGCCGCGCAGTGGCGGACGATTTGGACACGGTAGCGGTTCGCCATCTCTTCGAGACGGAGTTGCTCCGGGCTCCCATGCAGCGCATTCGCCGCCATCAGGCACCAGGCGCTGCGAAAAACCGCGTAGGCAGCAATGAAATCCCTGATTCGAAGTCGCGCATCGTCGCCACAGGCGTGGCGATATGTCTCCAGGAACGCTTCGGCTTGTGCGGCATTCATCCCCCACTCGACAATGGCTCCCGACAGGTCCCAGGCGATGTCGGTTGGGCCCGGGAAAAAATGGTCGTCACCATGGCTGCCCGAGTCGGTCTTCAGGATCTGGCCATCCCGGGCAAGGAGCCATTCATGCGGCTGCATGCGGCCGTCGGAAATGACCGGCCGTTCGAGGCGCAACTGTACCGGGAAGTCAAGCTTCAGCTCCTGCCGATTGTGTTCCGCCATTTGCTGGAGAGCGCCCAGGCTCCGCAGGTCGAACGGGAATGCCTGAGCGCGAAACGCGCAGTAACTCGCCAGCCTCGCCAGCACACGGTCGCTCAGATCGCCGGCGCGCATGGGCCGCGCATCCAGCCGGGGATACGACACAAATCCGTTTATCTCCTGTCGCGTCGCAATGCCAAAACCGGCATCCGCGGCCCGCTGCTCGCGCTCAAAAACGGCATCGCCGTAATGTCCCAGGCCAAGGAATTTGAAAAGCTGCGGCCTGGCCGCGCCGGCGGCAGAGAGGTACTTAAGACGCTCGAAACTGGTCCAGCAGGCCGGCCAGCAGGATTCATCCGGTATTGCCGTTCTGCGCCATTCGCCTCCGCCGATGAAAACTGCCGCTGCTTCCGGGGGACGTGGATTGCTCTCAACCGGCAACCACCGGAACCGCGTCGCCCGCTGCGGCCCATCATCGCTGCGCAAAGAGCCAAAATCCGGCGCATGGCCGCAGATCAGCGTGACCTTCTCGCGTGGCACGCCGGCTGCAACCAGCGCTTCCGCCACCGAGAGGAACGACGATCCGCTCAGGCCGGGCCCTTCATCCACGATCAGAAAATCCGCATTGACCGCCAGCGACTTTGCGACAAAGGCGCTTTGTTCATCGGAAAACCGCATTTCCCTGTTGTAGGGATGGCCTTCAGGCCGGACCGTGATTCTTGCCGCGCTCTTGCCTTGCTTTCGGATTGCCGCCGCAGTCACCGCGCTCAGCGTGGTCCCGATGCTGCGAATCCCGATCACCGCAACCCTTTCGGCCAGATCGGGAACTTTCCTGACAACATCGGCATAGGACAGCGGATGCATGGCGTAGTAGGCGAAGCCCTCCGGAGCAGAGATGCTCATCTCCTCCGGTATGGGCGTGCCCTCAATTGTCGATTGGAGAAAATCAGGATTCAGGCCGAACCCAAAGTCACAGTCGGCGCCCCAATTAACAAGGGCCTCGGAAAGCCTGTCTGTTAGGGCCTCGATGGGCACGGCGGATGCTCCTGACGAGTCAGCCAGCCCGCATTCCAACTCACCCGCAAGCAGGAGGCCTCGCAAGATATCTTCCTGTGAAGCCGCAGCAACCTGCGCCCGCAATCGTCGAAGCAATGCGCTCTGGAGCTCAGCGCCGCTTACACACCTGCGATCTCCGCGGAACACCAGCAGGTTCAGAGCAGGGCGGCCCATGGCGAAGCTGCTCTAAGCTGCCTTCTTGCTTTTGCGTGCGG
>DATIWA010000400.1:0-3586 GCA_035465515.1 Candidatus Limnocylindrales bacterium
GCTATTGCAGATGCTGCTGGATGCGGGCGAGGAAGTAGATGATCCCATGGGGTTGCCGCTGGAGGAAGCAGACCGCAAGTTGCTGGCCGAGGTCGTGATGAAAGAAGACGAGCCGCTGACGGCTGAGCTGCTGCAAGGGGCGCTGGAAGGATTGCGGCATCGGGTGCAGATTTATCGGCGGGAAAGGGAAATCAAGCAGGGGATCGTGGAGGCGGAGCGGCGTAATGATGCGGTCGCGCTGGTCCGGCTGAAACAGGAGAAACTGGAGTTGGACAGAAAACTAGCCAGCGGGTTGAATTAGGGGCAGTCGGCGGGTATGCGCCATTTATTGCCGGCAGGATAGAAATCTTTTGGTTTGTGTGGCTTGGCGGCAGGCAATCGCCGAAAGATGGGCGCTTGGGCCGGGCAGGGGGCACGGGCGAAATCGGCTTGAAGAAGTCCTAATCCTTTCCAGCTAGGCAAAATTATCTTGTCAAGAACTGTCAAGAGGGTACGAAACCATCTAAGGTGCAGAGCATCTATATATTACGGGCGCAGATATCTCCTTTAGATTGCGAGACGTGGGCTGGCGGGTGCTTTTCAGAGTGGATTCAGCTGTGGTATCCTGAGT
Organism: Candidatus Limnocylindrales bacterium; assembly: GCA_035465515.1. Taxonomy (GTDB): domain Bacteria; phylum Acidobacteriota; class Terriglobia; order Terriglobales; family Acidobacteriaceae; genus Angelobacter. The sequence continues at coordinate 611 of DATIWA010000400.1, forward strand.
ACCTTCGGGTTTTGCGCGCATTTCAGCCTAATTACCGTCGCAATTGCGCTTAGGGGATACGAGCGTCAGGCCCGGCTTTTGTCTGAACGACTTGGCAGTAACACTTAACAAAAGGAATTGCGGTTTGGCCTTAGAAGACAAATTCGAAGACATCAAGAAACTTATAGACGCTGGCAAGGAAAAAGGCTACCTGACCTATGACCAGGTCAATGACCTGATTCCTGGAGACGTTCATTCCCCGGACGATCTTGATGACCTGCTGACCACCATCGGCACCCAGGGCATTGACGTCCTGGACGGAACGAAAGGACTGCCTTCCGAGCAGAAGTTTGAAGACCTTGAGGAAGGCGAAGACGTTGAACTTGATCTAACTCCGGGCGCGCTGGAAAAGACCAACGACCCGGTGCGCATGTACCTGCGTGAGATGGGCACGGTGCCGCTGCTCACGCGCGAAGGCGAAGTTGAAATCGCCAAGCGCATTGAGCGCGGGCAGCTCCGCGTTCTGAAGGCGCTTTCGCGTTCGCCCATTGTAATCCGCGAAATCCTCGCTCTGGGCGAAGACCTCAAGCGCGGCGTGCGCTCCATCAAAGAGCTGGTCGCCTTCGACGAAGAGGAAATCACCGACGAAATCGTCCAGGCGCGCCTCAAAGACTTTGTCGGCAAAATCGACGACGTCGCCAGGCACCACAAGAAGGAACAGCAGCTTCGCGAAAAACTCGAAGCCGTGCAGCAGAAGAAGAAGCCCAAGGAGCACCGCAAGCTGCGCTGGGCGCTGGGCCGCGCGCAAGTGATGGTCTCCACGGGCATCCGCAATCTGAAGTTCACCAATCCCGAGCGCAAGCGCCTGATTGACCGCGTCAACAAGACGGTTGACATCATGCGCCAGCTCGACCGCCAGATCAACAGTCTGGACAAGAAGATTGAAGCCACGCGCGTGGAAGAGACGCGGCGCGAATACCGCCGCATCCAGAAGGCGCACCGGCTCGACCTGGAAAAGCTCGAGCAGGACGCCGGCGTTTCCTACCAGGAACTCAAGCGCACGCAGCGGGAAATCATCCAGGGCGACGTTGACGCCGAAGCCGCCAAGCGCGAACTCATTGAAGCCAACCTGCGCCTTGTCGTCTCCATCGCCAAGAAGTACACCAACCGCGGCCTCCAGTTCCTCGACCTCATTCAGGAAGGCAACATCGGCCTCATGAAGGCCGTGGACAAATTCGAAGACCGCCGCGGCTACAAGTTCTCCACTTACGCCACCTGGTGGATCCGCCAGGCCATCACGCGCGCCATCGCCGACCAGGCCCGCACCATCCGCATCCCCGTGCACATGATCGAGACCATCAACAAGCTGATCCGCACCTCGCGGCAGCTCGTTCAGGAACTCGGCCGCGAACCCACCTCTGAAGAGATCGCCAAGCGCATGGACATCCCGGTGGCCAAGGTCCGCAAGGTCCTCAAGATCGCGCAGGAGCCCATCTCGCTGGAAACGCCCATCGGGGAAGAAGAAGATTCCCACCTGGGCGATTTCATTGAAGACCGCTCCATGGTCTCGCCCGCCGAGGCCGTCATCAACGTCAACCTCAAAGACCAGACCGCGCAGGTCCTCCGCACGCTCACCCCGCGCGAAGAAAAGGTCATCAAGATGCGCTTCGGCCTGGAAGACGGCTCCGAGCACACGCTCGAAGAGGTCGGCCAGTCCTTCGCCGTCACCCGCGAACGCATCCGCCAGATTGAGGCCAAGGCCCTGCGCAAGCTGCGCCATCCTTCGCGCTCGCGCAAGCTAAAGGCCTTCATGGATGGCATCAGAGAAGCGTAGAGTTCCCCGCATCCGCCAAGGGGCAAACACGAAAGAAGCGGCGAACGCAAAAGCCCTGCGTGTCTCCGTGGCCGGATTCAGCGCTCCCTTATCCGCGTGATCGGCCTTCATCAGCGGTGGGGTTTTCGCGTTCTACCGGGTCTTGACCGCTTTGCATGCGGCGTTAAATTCTTGCTTGCCGCCTTCGTGCAGCGTCACCGGCACCACCTCCGCCATATACGGGCGCGATGGCGAGTGCCCCATATAAAGCGTCGCGTCGGGTTCAAACGCCCGCGCAATTGACCCATGATCATCCATCACCAGGTCCGGATTGCTCCACTTCCCGCGCAGCTCCAGGTAGGGCTGGTTCTTGCCGGACAGCCGGCTCATGGTGCTGCGATTGTCCATATAAAACTTGGCCGTCTTGCCGTTGGTGTCCAGCCGCAGGGTCTTTTCAAAGTCTCCGCCCACGCTCAGGAAGAACCTCTCTCCCCGCGGCGTGCACAGTTCGCCGTAGCCGGTAACGTGGGTGGTTCCGGTCCCCTTGGCAACCTTGGGATAAAACCACATGTAAAGCACGTAGTCGCCGCCCGCCCGCGTGGAATGCATCCGTCCCAGACCCTGCCACATGGGGATCACATGAAACCGGCCGCCCATAAAAAAGCCCCAGGGCGTCAACAGGGCGGGGATCCCCACGCCGACAATGGCAAAGATAATCAGTAGAAAGATCAGCTGCGTCAGGCAGCCGCGACGGGGCTTCCCCGGCGTCACGCGTTGCTCCATTTAGGGTTTTCCTCTTTGGCCCGTTAGTGTAGCGCAACCCAGGCTGATAGTCTTAAGATTTTCCGAAGCTCGACCGGCTAGGCCCATCGTCGCCAAAATTGCTCTCTCTGATCTGCGACCATCTGCTACCTTCTGCGACCTTCTGCGAAGACCTGCGGCGACTTGCTTTTTCCCTCCGGGACCCCGCGTTCAAAGATTTGCCACCACTCGCATCAGCTCCACTACTTCCAGCTCTTCCGGACACTCGGGCCAGTTGTGCCGCCAGCACACCATCACGTCGCATCCCGCCGCGTCATGCCGATGGTTCCTGAAGCTCCGGCTCTCAAACTCAAACTCAATCCTCACCCGCTGCCACACTCCCGGCCGCACCTGGCGTTTGGCTTCGCAGTCCGGGAATCCCG
>DATIWA010000401.1:0-5240 GCA_035465515.1 Candidatus Limnocylindrales bacterium
GCACTCCGGGATCAAGATCGGGCGCGGAGGCAGAAGCGGTCGCGCAGTTGCCGCCGCATCGCCCATTCAAGATTGTTTATGCCAGCCTGTATTACGACGTGCGCCCGTCATTCGTGGTGGACATCAGCGACCAGTTTGAGACGCGATTCCACGCGCTTATGGCATATAGATCGCAATACGCGGACCAGATCGCAGGCAAGGAGCTGTTCCCGGCAGAAAATGAAATCCGCACCCGCATGGAATCCATGGCCGGCTTTTACGGATTGCTGGCCGGCGTGAAGTATGCCGAGCCCTTTGTGCAGAAAGAAGTCGGGTTGGTGGAGGACCTTGCCGCGCTGCCTGTTTCCTCCATTTGAAACAGGCAGTTCAATGTGATGGCACGGCAAAACGCCGGCGGGCGATGACGCTATCTTAGTTGCGGCGGAGGTTCCGGCGCATGGTGCGGAAGCGGCTGCGGCATCTCCGAGACGTTCCAGGCCCAGGCAGCCAGCAACGCAGCGCCTTCGTTGATCTCGCCGGGAATCACCTTGTCGAAAGTGTCCGTCTGGCTGTGATGGGCTTCACGATAGTGGGCCGGCTTTTGCACGCAGAAGTAAGCTGGAACGCCGGCGCGCAGGAACGCCACATGATCTGACGACCCGAAATAGCGGGTGCTGAGCGGCTCCAGATCAAATACCTCGCGCAGCGGCTGGTAAATTTCAGACATCAGCGGGGCGGTCTCATACAGGTCCTCCAGCGCGATGCTGAAGACCTTGCCGGTTCCCGTGTCATGCACCAGAGCGGCATCCATCTTGGGGATTTCAGCGGCGTGGTTCTTCATGAATGCCAGCGCTCCAACCCCGCCCTGCTCTTCGCCGGTGAACAGAATGAAGGTGATCGTGCGCTTGGGCTTCCAGCCCAGGGCCTTGAGGGTTCGCGCGGCTTCCAGAACAGCCATGGAGCCGGTGCCATTATCAAGAGCGCCCTGCCCCAGGTCCCATGAGTCCAGGTGCCCGCCGATGATGACGCGCTCGTCAGGAAACTCGGTCCCGCGAATCTCTGCGACGGTAATGGACGCCGGTACCGGACCCGGACTGAGAGTTCCCGTCAAATTGACCTTCATGCGGACTGGTCCGGAGCCGGCCAGCCGGGTCAGCAGGCTGTAATCTTCGTGCGTGATGAAGGCCAGCGGCACCGCCGATTCCTGATAACGGCTGAAGCTGCCCATGTTGAACAGGTCGTCAGTTTTGCCGCTGTCCAAAAGCACTGCGGCCGGGGTTTCCTGGGCCATCATACGCATTGCGGCCAGGATTGTCCGAAAGCGTGCCGCCGGGTCCGCGCCAACACCTTTGGCCGGCTGGATTACGGCATCGTAGGCGTTGTCGGCTTCTTCCGTGGGAATTACCGCGGGCTTTCCCATCAGCACGATGGCGCCTTTCAGCTTCCCCGCGTATTTTTCCAGGTCCTCCGCCTTCTCCATTGGGAGCGCGATGACATTGGCCGTTACCTCGCCGGGAGTGGCTTTGCTCCACCCCATGGCGTGAATCCCTACTCTGTGGTCGACCGGGCTGATGATTTCCGCCGTGTCCACTCCGCGATAGTAGGCATGGGGAATTTCCACGGTCTCCAGATGGGCATCAATTCCATAGTGCTTGAACCGCTTCAAGGTCCAGTCGCTTGCCTGCTGCATCTGCTTTGAGCCGGTAAGACGCGCGCCTATGTTGGTGGTGAGATACTCCAGATTCTTTATCAGCTCAGAGTGTGCTTTGACCTCCGCCGCAATCTTCTGGTCGGCATCCTCCATTGCAGTTTTATAGCTCTTTTTATCCTCTTCAGTGCGAGAGACGGATGCAGCCTGGCTGTAACAAGCCAGTTGGAAGATACCTAAAAACAACAGGATCAATGCATGACGATACATTTTCATCGGCGGTTTTACCTTCTGATGATCAGGATTTTCAGATCGCGGAAAACCGTGGATTATAAATCTTTAACTCTGGAAAGCATAAGAAAGTTTGTGCGCCCTATTTTGATTAAGAAGTGTAAACGGCTGAAACGTTTCCACGCTACGGTGCACAACCTAACATCGGAGAACCATTGGAAGAGCGTGGGACCCCACCTGGCTCCTTCTGCTCTCACGCTCTTCTTGTTTCTTTGCCTTGGTGGATGTCTTCGCGGCGTAACCCGCCGCGAAGACTTTTTATTTGGCGATGAAAGCTTAAGAGAGCAGACAGGCAGCGGGCCTCTGCTTCAGGAGAACCTGTATAAAAACACTCAGCTTTTCTGAAGTCTGGCTGCGACCGGATCAAGGATGGCGCTGAAATTGGTTCCCGCCGGCAGCGTGCCGAAGTTATGCCCGCGATCTCCGTTCAGCCGTGAACCGATGAATGCCTCCGCTGTTTCGGCAGAGCCGTGCCGCAGCAGGAGCGAGGCCTGAAGGGAAAGCGCAAGCCGTTCGGCCAGCCTTCGCGCCTGGCTCTCAGTTTCCCCGCCGCCGTTCCTGGTTCCCTGTTTCACGCTGGCCGCCAAATCCGACTCGGTCTGAGCCAGGTAGGAATCAAGGCGCGGATCTTTGCCTCTCGCGGACCGCAATTCGTCGGCGACAGCATCCATGGTGGCAGGGTCCTTGGTTACCGCGCGGAGGATGTCCAGGCAGATGACGTTGCCGGAACCTTCCCATATGCCGTATAGCGGCGCTTCGCGATATAAGCGCGGCATGCCGGAGTCTTCCACGTAACCATTTCCACCCAGGCACTCCAGCGCCTCGCCCACGTGCGCCGGCACGCGCTTGCAAAGCCAGAACTTGGAAAAAGCAGTGGCGATGCGGCCGAAGGCGCGCTCTGAGGGATGCGATTCACGAGCGTCAAAGGCCGCTGCCAGGCGCATGACCATGAGAGTCGCGGCCTCGGATTCAATGGCCAGGTCCGCCAGCACATTGCGCATCAGCGGCTGCTCAATCAGGAGTTTGCCAAATGCCTTGCGATGCCGGCAGTGGTGTACCGCCTGCACCAGGGCCTGGCGCATCAACGCAGCGGAGGCGATGGCGCAATCCAGCCGGGTATGGTGCACCATTTCTATGATGGTGCTCACGCCGCGGCCCTCTTCGCCCACCATGTGGGCCCATGCTCCTTCGAACTCAACCTCGCTGGAGGCATTGGAGCGGTTGCCCATCTTGTCCTTCAGGCGCTGAATGAAGAAATTGTTCTTTTTGCCCTCAGGCGTCCAGCGCGGCAACAGCAGACAGGAAAGGCCCTTTTCCGTCTGGGCCAGAATCAGGAAGGCGTCGCACATGGGCGCTGAGCAAAACCACTTGTGCCCGGTCACCAGATACTCTCTTGAGCGGCCCAGTTTCTCAGCGCGTGTGGTATTGGCGCGAACGTCAGAACCGCCCTGTTTCTCCGTCATTCCCATGCCCAGCAGCACGCCTGATTTTTCCGGGGCCGGAGCGAAACGCGGATCATAGGCGGGCGAAAGCACCTTGGGCTCCCAGGCATGCGACAAGTCCGGCTCATGACGCAAGGCCGCCATACCGGAAAAAGTCATTGAGACCGGACAGGTATGGCCGGCCTCATTTTGCGCCGTGACCATCAGCAGCGCCGCGCGCGCAACGTGAGCGCCCTTGCGCTTTTCCACCCAGGGCAGGCTGTGCAACTGGTGCTCAATCGAGGTGCGCATGAGCTTGTGCCAGGCCGGATGAAATAAAACTTCATCACGCCGGTTGCCGTTGCGGTCGTGCGTATGCAGGACCGGGGGATTTTCGTTGGCTTCGCAGCCCCAGCGCTGCGCTTCTTCTCCGCCCAGCAATCTTCCCAGTTCGCTGAGGTTTTCATGCGCCCAACCGGCGCCCTCCCGCGTTAGCGCGTCAACCAGCGCGCCGTCGCTGAGAAAGAGGTTATAACCCGTGAGTTGTGGAACCTGGTTTGCGGCAGTCTGATCAGCCAAAGCGAGGGTTTGCGCCGGGGAGTTCATAAGCTTAATTATGTGCCCCGCGGCCACGACAAACAACTGAGATCACACCACTCATGTGACTGAACAGAAGGTCCAATGAACCTCAGGATGTTGCCGGACCACTGTATTCCGGTTATCGTGAACACTTAAAAGGAGAGTACATGCTGAAACGGTGGTTTGGGTTCGCGCTCTGCGCCGCGCTTGGCGTCTGCCTGATGAACGTGCAGGCCGTGGCGCAAGGCAATGGTCACGGACACGGCAAGGGCAAAGGCAAGAACAAAAAGCAGCAGGAGATGGTGGACGACAACGACGATGGCCGCAGCTACGCAGGCGCCCGGGTGCGGATTGTTTTCGGCTCCCGCGATCGTGACATCATCCGCGACTATTATCACGACAGCTATTCCAATCTGCCGCCGGGACTGGCCAAGCGCGGGGGCAACCTGCCGCCCGGCCTGCAAAAGCACCTGGAGCGGGACGGAACACTGCCGCCGGGACTGCAGAAGCGGGTACAGCCATTTCCTTATGAGCTGGAGCGCCGTCTGCCACCTCTTCCTGACGGATACAGACGCGTCACTCTGGGCGTTGACATCCTGATCCTGGACCGGCGAACGCAGCGGATCATGGACATTGTCCACGACATTTTGCGGCCCTAACTTTTACTCGCTCCGCAGGGCGACCATGGGATCCACCCGGGTCGCCCGGCGCGCCGGAACACTGGCAGCCGCCAGGGCCACAACCAGGAGCAACGCGGCAACGCCTGCATATGTAACCGGATCGGCTGTGCTGATTTCAAACACCATGGACTGCATCAGCCTGGACAAGGCAAAAGCGGCCAGTATCCCGAGCACAATCCCGGTAATCGTAGTCAGGATGGCCTGGCGGAGCACCATGCGCAGAACATCGGATGCGCTCGCTCCCAGAGCTATGCGAACGCCGAATTCACGCGTTCGCCGCGCGACCGAATAGGCCATCACTCCATAGATGCCTGCTATTGCCAGCAATAGCGCCGTTGCCGAGAAAATCGCCACCAGCGAGAGATTGAAGCGGCGAACGTTCAAGGAAGCAGAAAAAATCCTGGTAAACGTATCGAACTTCACCGGAATCGCCGGATCGATTTCCCTGACGATCCGCCGCGCGGCAGCCATGGTTGAAGATGGATCGGCGGCGCTGCGCATGACAAGGCTGAATTGCCCGCCCGCGCCTCCGATCGCGCCGGGCCGCTGCCGATAGCTGACATAGACGGTTGGCCGCGGCGGAGTCTCCAGGCTCTCCTCACGGACGTCCCCGACCACGCCTACAATGGTCAGCAGGCGCAG
>DATIWA010000402.1:0-2183 GCA_035465515.1 Candidatus Limnocylindrales bacterium
AGGGGCGAAACAGCGGGCCCGGATTGGACATGCTCATGATTGTAGCGAAAAAACCGCCTTGGACAACAAGCGGCCGCATCTCCCTGATGCGGCCGCTTTTGCTTTCGCTTTCCCTTAAGCAGTGGTTAAGACATCCTTCCCCGAGGATTGCCTTCTACACAATTTACGCTCGAGTCCAGGAGCGTCTCGAAAGCGTATCTGACAAACTCAGACCCGTAAGCTGCGAAAAAGTTGCGGGCAAAAACGCGCCTCCATGATTCCCTCGCTGCGCGCAGAGCCTTTCCGTTGTGCACCGGGAGCCTACTGCAACTCCGCCATCACTTCTTCCAGCACGGATTTTGGCGGCCGCACCATGCTCTCAGGAAGCTGCCCCAGCGGCTGGTCGGTTACGTTCAGCAGGTCAATGAACGAGGGCGCATGGGTATTCACGTAGAACACCCCGGTCAGCACTTCGCCTTTCTCGTGCGCCTCCGCCAGGACTTTAAGAGCGTTGACCTTGTCCGTTGCGTCGTAATCGCGCTCCAGTTTCCTCAGCCGCAGGTGCGACCCGTCGTGCATGGTTACGTTGGCCGCTTCGCCTTCCGGGTAATCAATGTCAATGTTCTCAAAGCTGGGCACAAAGCCGACTTCCTGCACCGGCTCGTCGTGGTCTTTCAGGTACTTGTAGGATTTGGTCGAGCCCTCGTGATCATTGAACGTCACGCAGGGCGAAATCACGTCAATCATCACCGTGCCGCGATGCGCAATGGCCGCCTTCAGCAGAGTCAGCAACTGCCTCTTGTCGCCGGAGAACGACCGCGCCACAAACGTCGCGCCCAGTTGGATTGCCAGCGCGCACGTATCAATCGGCGGCAGGTCGTTGATGACGCCCGTCTTCAGCCGGGAGCCAAGGTCCGCCGTGGCCGAAAACTGTCCTTTGGTGAGACCGTACACCCCGTTATCTTCAATGATGTAGATAAGCGGCAGGTTGCGCCGCATCAGGTGCACGAACTGCCCGATGCCGATGGAAGCCGTATCGCCGTCGCCGGAGACGCCCAGCAGCATGAGCTTATGATTGGCAAGCGCCACGCCGCTCGCCACCGAAGGCATCCGCCCATGCACGGCGTTGAACCCGTGCGCGCGGCCCACGAAATAGGCCGGGCTCTTGGAAGAGCACCCGATGCCGCTCAGCTTTACCATGCCTTCCGGCTGCACGCCCATCTCATAGGCGGCGTCAATGATTCGTTCTGATATCGCGTTGTGCCCGCAGCCGGCGCACAATGTCGTCTTGCCGCCGCGGTAGTCAAGCACCGTGAGTCCGATGATGTTGGTTTTCGGCGCGGGCGCGGATGGTGTGGCCGACATTTACTTGCCCTCCTGGGAAATGATCTCGTCCGTCACGGACCGCGCGTCAATCGGCAGCCCGTTGTAATGCAGTACGCGGCGCAGTTTGGTCACCTGGTCGGGCGCCACGTCCAGTTTCAGCAACTCATGCATCTGGCCGTCACGGTTCTGCTCCACCACGTAAATTCGTTCATGGGTCCTGATGAAATCATGCACCTCCGCGCTGAACGGATAGGCCCGCAGCCGCAGGTAGTCCGTCTTCACGCCATACTCCTTGGCCAGCTGGTCATGCGACTCCATCACGGCCCAGTGGGACGTTCCGTAAGCAATCACGCCGGCCTTGGAAGTGCCGCTGATCTCCTTCACCGGCGCGGGCACGAATTTTCGCGCCGTCTCAAACTTCCGCGCCAGCCGGTCCACGTTGTTCTTGTAATCGTCCGGGCGCTCGCTGTACTGCGCCTTCTCATTGTGGCCGCTGCCGCGGGTGAAATATGCCGCCGCCGGGTGCTGTGTCCCCGGGATGGTGCGGTATGGAATGCCGTCGCCATCCACGTCCTTGTACCGGCCAAAGCTGCCCAGCCGCTTCAGGTCCTCGGCGCTCAGTACCTTGCCTCGATTGATCGGCTTCTCCGGATACTGGAACGGCTCGCTCGCCCAGTTGTTCATGCCCAGGTCCAGGTCGCTCATCACGAACACCGGTGTCTGGAATTTTTCCGCAAGCTCGAATGCATCGATGGCCATGGTGAAGCACTCGGTCACCGAGCTCGGCAGCAGCAGTATGTGCCTGGTGTCGCCATGCGAGAGGAACGCGCATTTCAGAATGTCGCCCTGCGCCGTCCGCGTGGGCAATCCGGTGGAAG